>WFPR01000219.1 GCA_015487455.1 Candidatus Bipolaricaulota bacterium | reverse complement strand
CGCGAGCCCGCTATAATGAGAGCCTTCCCGTACGTCCCCTTGTGGCTGTACGCCCTCCTCCGGGGCAGCCGATCCCGCACGAAGCGCTCCTCGACGAGCTCGAGCCCCGTCTCGAACTGCTCGTGGAGGGGCGGTGGGTAGCCCAGCTCCGCGACAACGATCTCGCCTGCGCAATCCCGTCCCGGGTACAACAGGAGCCCCAGCTTGGGCGCCTCCAGCGTGATCGTAAGATTCGCTTGGACGGCAATTTTGCCGATGTGCCCCGTGTCCGCGTCCACGCCGGAGGGCAGATCCACGCTCACGACGAACGCTTGGCTTTTATTGACGAGCTCGATCACGGGCTTAAAGAGCCCGCGCACGGGGCCCTTGACCCCGATGCCCAGGAGGGCGTCCACGACGACGTCCGCCCCGCGAAGCGTCTCCTCGAGAACGCCAAGATCGCCTTCGCTTCGGACGTAGCGGATGGGGAGCCCGAAGTGCTCGAGGATCTCGGCCTGCGTGCGGGTCTCCTCCGAGAGCTTGTCGGGGCTGCCCACCACGAGGGCCTTCAAGCGGGAGGCGGGAAGCCCGCGCGCGAGGAGGTGGCGGGCCAGGCAGAGCCCGTCCCCGCCGTTGTTCCCCTTGCCCGCGACGATCACCACGTGCTTCTTGAGGAGATCGGGGAGATGCTCAAAAAGGGCGTCGCAGGCGCTCCGTCCGGCGTTTTCCATCAGCAGCAGGCTGGGGAGGGCGAAGTCGCGCATCGCCCGCGCGTCGAACGCCTTCATCTGCTGGCCCGTGAAGACCTTCATGGGGACGATAAGCACCCTGCCGTTGCCCTCAGCATAGGATCATGATACGCGGATAGGAAGATCGGCAGCAACCTCTGACGTTACCGCTATCGCTCGTTTGGCGCACGAGGCGTATAAACGCTTTCTCCACGCCCTCGCTCCAGCGTAAAGAGTAGATGGGCAACTACCTTCCGGAGCCAGCATCCCCCTTCTGGGCAAGGCGCTTCCGATACTTGCTCAACGCCTGCTCCAAAGCCTTTTCCAGGTCTACGTCGGTGCTGTTTGCCAAACACACAAGCGCGAAGAGGACATCCCCCAACTCTTCTCGCCACGATTGCGAGGGTCGAAAGGACTGACGCCCGTAGTGCGTAGATTTCAAGACCTCTTTGGCCAGCTCACCCACCTCGGCCACGAGGTCTAACACCCGATAGGGGACCGAAGCCTCCAGTTTGTAAGTCTTCACGAACTCGGCCACTTTCTTTTGAAATTCAGGGCTCCTCACGCGGACCCACCCTCCTCCCTGCGTTCCATTCGCTCCTGGATTCTCAATCGGCATGAATACAATAATAGCCGAGAACTTCTAGCTTAAACAGCACCCCCTCCTCTTGTCGAAGCGAGTCAAACCTCCTACCATCCTCCCTTAGAGAGAGAAGGAATGCGACATGGCTGCGGACAAGAACACCCTCCAAGAAGCGCAAGCTGAGCTTACGGCAGCAACCGCAGGATCTCCTCGGCGACGTCTTCGGGAGCGCGCTCCGTGGTGTCGATCCAGTGGATCTCGGGATCGCGCTTGAAGTAGATGAGCTGCCTCCGCGCGTGGCCGCGGGTGTGCTTCTTGATGAGGCGTATCGCTTCCTCGAGGGAGGGGATCTCGCCCTCCAGATACAAAAAGAGCTCCCGATACGCGTTCGACTTGTAAGCTTGGGAACCCTTCGGCACCTTGGGCCGCAGCGCCTTTACTTCCTCCAGAAGTCCCTTCTGCATCATCTCGTCGACGCGGCGGTCGATGCGCTCGTACAAAACATCCCGTCGGGCCGTAAGCCCCACCTTCAGAAAACGGAAGGGCGGCTTCGGCAGCCGCTTTTGCAGCTCGCTGATGGGCCGCCCCGTCACGCGGTAGACCTCCAAAGCGCGCACGATCCGCAGACGGTCGTTGGGATGGATGCGTCGGGCCGCCTCGGGGTCCACCCGCCGGAGCTCCTCATACAGCTCGCTTAGGGGGCGCCTTTGCAGCTCGGCCCTGAGCGCGAGGTCGGCGGAGGGCCCCTCGAAGAGCTTCCCGAAGAGGGCGTCCAGATAGAGGGTGCTCCCGCCCACCACCACGGGCCGTCTGCCCCGCTTTCGGATGTCGTCGATGAGCCGTAAAGCGTCCCGGCGGAAATCCATCGCGCTGTAGCGCTCGTGGGGCTCCTTGATGTCGATGAGATGATGGGGAACACGCTCGCGCCATTCCTTGGGGGGCTTGTCCGTCCCGACGTCCATGCCCTTGTAGATGGCGCGGGCGTCAGCGGAGAGGATTTCTACATCCTCCAAGCGAAGGGCCAGCTCGTAGGCCACCCGGGACTTCCCCACGCCCGTGGGGCCTAAAATCACCAAGATGGGCTCGGGCTCTCGGGCCTGGTTGCCCGCGTTCCCGCGCTCGTTCGCGCGCTCGTCGGGTTTCGGCAGCTTGGGCTTGGACAAGGTGGAACAACGCTAGAGGTCCTCGCTCTGGAGGAGCTGGCGGAACTTCTTCAGCTCTTCCTTGCGGGTGGGGTGCTTCAGCTTGTCCAGCGCCTTGAGCTCGATCTGGCGGACGCGCTCGCGGGTGATGTTGAACTCCCCGGCCACCTCCTTGAGGGTGCGGGGATGGCCGTCCTTGATGCCGTAGCGCAGGATCAGGATGTCCCGCTCGCGGGGGCTCAGCTGGCTGAGCGCCTTCTCCAGCTCCTCCATCATGAACTGCTTGTAGGCCTCCTTGGTGGGGGAGGGGGCGTGCTCGTCGGGGATGAGATCCCCCAGGGAGTCCTCCTCGTCCTCGCCGATCGGCCGCTCCAAGGAGCTGGTGTACTGGGAAACGTTCTCCACCCGCTTGACCTTCTCCAGGGGCATCCCCAGCTCCTGGGCCAGCGTCTCCGGGTCGGGGACCTCGCCCTTCTCCTGAATGAGCTCCTTCTTGACGCGCTGCAGCTCGCGCACCGTCTCGATCATGTGGACGGGGATGCGGATGGTGCGGGCCTGATCGGCGATCGCCCGCGTGATCGCCTGCCGGATCCACCACGTCGCGTACGTCGAGAACTTGTAGCCCTTGGTCCAGTCGAACTTCTCCACGGCCTTCATGAGCCCGAGGTTGCCCTCCTGGATGAGGTCCAAGAACGACAGGCCGCGGCCTATATATTTTTTGGCGATCGAGACGACCAGGCGCAGGTTGGCGCTGATCAGCGCGTCGCGGGCCGCCTTGTCGCCCGCGGCCACCCGCTTGGCCAGCTCGACCTCCTGCTCGCGGGTGAGCAGCGGGATCCGGCCGATCTCCTGGAGGTACAGCTTGACGGGGTCGCTGGTGGAGTCGGGCGCTTCCCGGTCGTCGTCCACCTCGTCGTCGGCCAGGAGCGTCTCGTCCTCCAGGTCGTCGTTGAGGCTGACGTCCAGGCCCTCCCCGGCCACGTCGAAGAACGCCCCCTCGGCCACCTCGCCGTTCAACCCGAGGTCCTGCTCGTCCGGCACGAACTCCGCCCCGCGGCGAGAGCGGGCGTTAGCCATGCTCGTCTCCCCCTCCTCCCTGTCCCTGTACCTGTCCCTGAGCCTGAGGTGCTCTTGAGCCCAACTCGCGCAGGAGCTTCTGGCGCTCGCGAAGGCACGCCTGCTGCTCCTGCAGCAGCGCCTCCACCCGCGCGCGGTCCCCCGCCCGCTCGGCCGCCCGGAGCTCCTGCGGGATGGTCTTCAGGCGGCGCTCCAGGCCCTGGAGGCGCAGGCGGCCGATCAGCTGCCGGGCGGCCCGCTCGCCGTCCGTGTCGCGATCGTCGCCGACGGCCAGCTCGCGCAGGGCCGCCTGGTCGTCGGGGGGGAGCTGGGCGAGCCATTCCTCGAGTAGCCGCCGTCCGGCCGGGCTGTCGTCGAACCGCTCCGGTCGATCGCTTGGGGGCCAGTCCCTGTACAGCGCGGCGAGGACCTCAACGGCGCGGGCGAATCGTTGGAAATCCGTCGGGGTGAGGTCGTGCATGGCCCGCTCGATGGAGACGGCGCCCTGCAGCAAGAGGGCCATCAAGTGCTCCTCCACCCCCCACGTTCGGCTCGACCCCGGGGCCTCGCCGCCCATTATAACGGTCGCGTTGCGCCCCTTCACCCCGACCCGCAAATGGGCGACCAGGTCCTCGAGGGGGATGTCCAACGCCCCCGCCAGCTCCTTGAGGATCTGGGCGCGCAGCGCGGGGCTGACGATCCCCCGGAGGAACGCCCGCACGTCTTGAAGGATCCGCTCGCGCCCCTGGAAGCTCCCCGCGTCGTGCTCCTCGAGCAGGGCCTCCACGTAGAACTGGGGGAAGGGGACGGCTTGGGCGAGCAGCTCGTTAAAAGCTTGGGCGCCCTCGGCCCGTAGCACCCCATCGGGATCCTGCCCCGGCGGCAGGAGCGCGATGCGCACCTCGAGCCCGGCCGCGAGCAGCTGCTGGAGCCCGCGCAGCGTCGCCGCCCGTCCCGCCGTGTCGCGGTCGTACGCCAGGGTCACCTTGGGCACGAAGCGCCGCAGGAGCCGAGCCTGCTCGGGCGTGAACGCCGTCCCCATGCTCGCGACGGCGTGGGGGAACCCGTGCTGGTGGGCCATGAGCACGTCGAGGTAGCCCTCGACGAGGAGCGCCTCCCCGAACCGCGCGAAGCCCGCCTTGGCCTGCGGCAGCCCGTAGAGCAGCCGCCGCTTGGCGAAGAGCGCCGTCCCCCGCGTGTTGAGGTACTTGGGCTCGCGAGCTCGGGCGTCCTCGGGGGGCAGCGCCCGCCCGGCGAAGCCCACGATCTCCCCCTGCACGCCCGCGATGGGGAAGATCACCCGGTCCCGGAAGAAGCCCTTGAGCTCGCGCTCTCCGCGCAGGAGCAGCCCCAGCTCCTCCAGATCCTCGCGGGCGTCGGGGTCGGGGAACGCCCGCAGCAGGTCGTCGGGGTCGGGCGGCGCGTAGCCCAGGCGGAACCGCCGGATCGTCTCCGGCCGGAGCCCGCGCTCCCCCGTTAAATACTCGAGCGCCCGGCGGCCCACGGGCTCGAAGAGGAGGCGCTCCCAGCGGCGCGCGGCTTGTTCGAGCCGCCCGCGCAGCCGGTCCCGCCCGTCCCGCGCCTCCCCGTCGGGCCCGCTCCGCAGGGGGACGCCCGCCTCCTCGGCCAGCCGCCGCGCGG
The DNA here is from genome assembly GCA_015487455.1 of Candidatus Bipolaricaulota bacterium. Lineage (GTDB taxonomy): Bacteria > Bipolaricaulota > Bipolaricaulia > RBG-16-55-9 > RBG-16-55-9 > S012-72. The sequence continues at coordinate 3,559 of WFPR01000219.1, read as the reverse complement.
CCTCGGGGAACTCGACGCCCTCGATGAGCATCACGAACGTGAAGGCGTCGCCGCCCGCGCCGCAGCCGAAGCAGTGCCACAGCCCCTTCTCCCGGCTGATCGCCAGCGAGGGCGTCTTGTCGGGGTGGAAGGGGCAGACGGCTATATAATTTTTCCCGCTGGGGCGCACCGCCGTGTAGCGGGCGATCAGCTCGACGAGGTCGACGCGGGCGCGGATCGCCTCGATCTCCTCGCGCGTGGGCATCCTTCGCCGTCCCCTTTCCAGGCTGCGTGTTCTGTGCGCTTGGCTTGCGCCCCGCGTTCCCGCGTTGGGGGTTGGGTCGCTCAAGGCCCCAAGCCCAGCAGGAACGGGTTCGTCCAGCGCTCGTGGCTCAGGGTCGTCTGGGGGCCGTGGCCCGGGTAGATGCGCCAGTCCCCCTCCAGGGTAACGAGCCGCTCAAGGGAGCGGCGCATCTCGGTGTCCGAGCCGCCGGGGAAGTCCGTCCGGCCGATCGAGCCCGCGAACAGCAAGTCGCCCGTGAAGAGCAAGCGCTCTTGTCGCTCCAGCAGCACGACGTGGCCGGGCGTGTGCCCCGGCGTGTGGAGCGCCTCGAGCTTGAGCGCCCCCAGCTCCAGCGTCGTCCCCTCCTGCAGCTCGACGTCGGGGCGGGGGGCGTCCGGCCCCAGCAGCGCCGAGTACAGCTCAAAATCGAGCGGGTGGAGCGCGATCGGCGCGCCGAAGCGCGCCTGGCAGAAGGGCGCGCCGCCGACGTGGTCGGGGTGGGCGTGCGTCAGGATCACCCAGCGCACCCGGCCTCGAAGCGCCTCCACCCGCTCCGCGATCAGGGGGCTGGGCTCGCCGGGGTCGATCACGGCGAGCTCGCCTTGAGATTCGACGATGTAGCAGTTGCTCCGGTACTCCGTGAGCACGAGCGTCTCAACGCGCATGGTCGTGATCGTGGGCGTGGGAAACCGTGCGGGCCACGGTGAGCACGTACACGCGCGCGTAGCCCGCGGCCTTGAGCGCCTGGGCGCACTCCCGGGCGGTCGCCCCGGTCGTGTAGACGTCGTCGACGAGCAGGACGCCCTCGCCCTCCCGGCGCGCCCGGCTCCTGGCGGCGAACGCGCCCCGCACGTTCGTCAGGCGCTCGGCGCGGGTGAGCGCCTCCTGGGGGGCGGTCTCCCTGGCGCGCCGGAGCGCGGCCACGACGGGCTTGCCCACGAGCCGCCCCAGCCGCCGGGCCAGCCGCTCCGCCTGGTTGAAGCCCCGCTCCCGCTGCCGCCTCCGGCTCATGGGCACGAACGCGATCGCGTCGACCTCGCCGTCGAAGCCCTCGCTTTTGAAGCGCTCGGCGAGCAGCTCGGCCAGGGGCCGGGCGAGCGCCCGCTCCCCGCCGTACTTGTAGAGCTTGATCAGCGCGGCCAAGCGCCCCTCGTACGGCCCGTAGGCTCGCGCCCGCTCGAAGGGCACCCGCTCCCGCCGCGTCCCGCAATCCGCGCAAAGATCTTTGCCCTGCCCGTCGTCGGGCGGGAGGGGCGCGCCGCAGCGGGCGCACCACGGCGGCCCCAAGCGCTCCAGCCCTTCTTCACATTTCGGGCAGAGGAACGCCACAGAAGTCGAGTCGGGCGAGAGAGGGGCCTCGCACAGCGGGCACGACGGCGGGTACAGCAACGCGAGCACGTCGCGTGCCACCCGCTGAAGCGCCCATCGTGCTTGACTCGCGCTCATCGTTGCGATCTGAGGGCAGCAAACTTCACTGTTAAGCCCGGACGAGCTTGAGGAAGTGCTCGTGGACGCGGGGGTCGTCGGTCAGCTCGGGGTGGAACGTGCTCGCCAAGAGGCGCCCCTGCTGCACGAGCACGGGGCTGCCGTCGTACTCCGCCAGCACCTCCACGTCGGGGCCGCAGCGCACGACCTTGGGGGCGCGGATGAAGACGGCGTGGAACGGCCCGATCCCCTCGATCTCGATGTCGGCCTCGAAGCTGTCGACCTGCCGCCCGTAGGCGTTGCGATCGACGGTGATGTCCATCAGCCCTAAGCCCTCGGGGCGGTCTTCCAAAATTTCTCGGGCGAGCAGGATCAGCCCGGCGCAGGTGCCGTATATCGGGAAGCCCTCGCGGCCCCGCTCGCGCAGCTCGTCCCAGAGGCCGCTCTCGTGCAGCAGGCGCGCGATCGTGGTGCTCTCGCCGCCGGGGAGCACCAGCCCGTCCAGTCCTTCCAGATCGCGGGGCTTGCGGACCTCGCGGGTCCGGGCGCCTAGGCGCTCCAGGGCGCGCCGGTGCTCCCGGACGTCGCCCTGCAGGGCCAGCACCCCGATCGTGAGGACGCGTTCTACGCTCATCGCCCTGGGGCCGTGCGCCAAAGCTCAGACGCCGCGGGTCTGGAGCAGCGCCTCCGGCTGGAGCTGGGTCACGTCGACGCCGCGCATCGGCTCGCCCAAATCTTCTGAGATCTCGGCGAGCACCTCGGGGTCGTTGTAGTACGTCACGGCCATCACGATGGCGCGGGCCCTCCGCTCGGGGTCCTCCGACTTGAAGATGCCGGAGCCCACGAAGACCCCGTCGCAGCCGAGCTGCATCATCAGGGCCGCGTCGGCGGGGGTGGCGATCCCGCCCGCGGCGAAGTTGACGACGGGGAGCCGCCCCTGCTCCCGCACGAGCTTGAGCACCTCCAAGGGCGCGCCCCACTCCTTGCTGAGCGTGACGAGCTCCTCGTCGGAGGCGTTCACCACCTGGCGGATCTGCTTGTTCATCAAGCGCATGTGGCGGACGGCCTCCACCACGTTGCCCGTCCCGGCCTCGCCCTTGGTGCGGATCATCGCCGCGCCCTCGGCGATGCGGCGGCAGGCCTCCGGGAGGTCCCGCGCCCCGCAGACGAACGGGACCTTGAACCGCCACTTGTCGATGTGGTGCCAGGGGTCCGCGGGCGTTAGCACTTCGGACTCGTCGATGTAGTCGACCCCCAGGGCCTCCAGAATTTGGGCCTCGACGAAGTGGCCGATGCGGCACTTGGCCATCACGGGGATGGTGACGGCGTCCATGATCTCCTTGATCTTGCGCGGGTCGGCCATCCGGGCGACGCCCCCCGCGGCCCGGATGTCCGCGGGGACACGCTCCAAGGCCATCACGGCCACGGCGCCCGCCTCCTCCGCGATGCGGGCCTGCTCGGCGGTCGTGACGTCCATGATCACGCCGCCCTTGAGCATCTCGGCCAGCCCCGACTTCACCCGAAACGTCCCTCGCGCCGCCTCTGCCTCTGCGCTTGCCATCGTGTTCGCGCCTCCTCGTTTCGCGCGTCCGCGTTGCCCCCTCGAGCACTGGGCATTATAGCCCGCGGCTCCCCACGCGCAACCCGCGTGTGATCGCAATTACAGTTCGAGGGGACGCGCTTCCCCTATAATGGGGGCCGATGTCCCGAGCCGAAAACCCAAACGCCGAGCAGGGGGCGGCCTGCTGCGGCGAGGCTGAAGGGAAAAGGAAAAGGAGCGAGGTGGCGGCGATGAGCGTGAGCGCAAGACGTTGGAGCGTTTCGGGATTGGGATGGGTCATCATGGTGGTGGGGCTGGCTCTGGGGGCGGCG
>WFPR01000218.1 GCA_015487455.1 Candidatus Bipolaricaulota bacterium | reverse complement strand
GGGCGCGGGTCGTGCGGCTGTTCGAGGGGGAGCGCCCACCCCCGAAGCTCCCCTGGCGGCTTCGCTTTCCCCGCCCTTCGCTAAGGGCTCGGGACGGGAGGGCGCTCGCGCGGCTGGTGCGCCGGGCCCGACGGGATCTTGAAGGGTTAATGCTGCGCTTCGAGCGGGGGCTGGCCCCGGCGGCGGGGCTCCCCTGGTTCGGGACGGTCTTCGGGCGGGACAGCCTGATCACGGCGCTGGAGGTCCTCCCCGAGCTGCCGGAGCTGGCCCGGGGTGTCCTGCGGCTCCTCGCGGGGCTTCAAGCTCAGGCCGACGAGCGCGACCCCGAGCGGGAGGCCGAGCCGGGGAAGATCCCCCACGAGCTGAGGGTCGGGGAGCGGGCGCTCCTGGGCGACGTCCCCTACGGGCTCTACTACGGGAGCGTCGACGCGACCCCGCTCTTCGTCTGGCTCCTCGGGCTTTACACCCAACAGACGGGCGACTGGACCCTTGCCAAGCGGCTGCGCCCCGCGCTCGAGCGGGCGCTCGACTGGCTCCTCGCTCGGCTTCAGACGGGCGAGGGGTTCCTGACCTACGAGCAGAAGGGGGACAAGGGGCTGATCAACCAGGGCTGGAAGGACTCCGACGACGCCGTCTGCACCCAGGACGGGCGGGTGATCTTGAACAGAACCGTGGCGCTGGTCGAGGTGCAGGGCTACGCGTACGCCGCCCTGCGCGCGGGCGCCCTCCTGCTGCGCGGGCTGGGGGAGCCCCATAAAGCCCAAGGGCTCGATCGGGAGGCGGAGGCGCTCAGGGTGCGCTTCGACGAGGCGTTCTGGCTGGAGCGCGAGGGCTACTACGCGCTGGCCCTCCTCGACGGGGGCGAGCGGGCGGACGCGATCGCCTCGAACCCCGGCCACCTGCTGCTTTCGGGCCTCGTGCCCGAGGCCCGCCTCCCCCTCCTGGTGGAGAGGCTGCTGGCCCCGGAGCTGTTCAGCGGCTTCGGGGTGCGGACGCTGGCCACGACGTGCGGCCGTTACGACCCTTTAAGCTACCACAACGGGAGCGTCTGGCCGCACGACAACGCCCTCATCGTGCTGGGGCTGCTCGAGCGGGGCTTCCGCACGGAAGCTCAAAGGATCGCGCAAGGGCTGCTGGATGCAGTCCCCGTGTTCGGGTGGCGGCTGCCGGAGCTGTTCGGCGGCTTCTCGCGGGAAGAGCGTCCGGAGCCGGTGCCTTACCCCACGGCGTGCGCCCCGCAGGCGTGGAGCGCCGGGGCGGCCTTCGTGATCGCGCGGGCTTTGCGCTAAAATCCCAAAGGGAGGTTTGGGCGATGACGCAAACACGATCGCCGTCAGCGACTCGAGAAGCGGGGGACGCGTTGGTGGAAGTGTTCTGGCGGGCGTTCCAAGGGCTCACCAAGCGCCAAAGGGCGCTGTTTCTAGAGAAGCTTCTGGCCAACTTGCCCCCTGAGCTGCTTGAGGACGTTGAGGATATCCTCCACGCCTACGTGCGCCGTGAGGAGCCCACGCGGCCCGTGGAAGACGTGCTAAAGGAGCTGGAGCGGGAGTCCAAGGACAAGACTAAGGCTAAACAGGAGCCAAAGCGTGCTGTATCGCGTTGAGATCACGACCTCCGCCGAGCGTGACCTTAATGGAATAGAGGTTGCCTAAGCCCGTGGCTCAACGGATCGGCCGACGGCTCCTCGCGCTGGCGGATCGGCCTCGTCCAAGGGGCGTGAAGAAGCTCAAGCCCAGCCCCTTTTATCGCTTGAGGGTCGGCGACTATCGCGTGATCTACGAAGTCGACGATAAAGCCCAACAAGTTCGGATTTTACGCATCGGATTTTACGCATCCGCCATCGGCGGGAGGTGTATCGCGCATGACGCGAAGGCCCATGACCCGCGAGGCGTTTTTAGACGCGCTGCTGGCGCTGCCCAGCCTGGGCGACTGGCCCCAAGTCTCGCCCGACGGGCGCTGGGTCGCGTGGGTCTGGCTCCGGGTCGGCCCGGCCGCGGACGTCTGGGTCGCGCCCACCGACGGCTCACAAGCGCCCCAACGCCTCACGGGGACGCCCGAGAACACGTTTGCGGTCTCGTGGACGTTCGACAGCCAGGCGCTCATCGTCGAACAGGACAGGGGTGGGAACGAGCGCGCCCAGCTCTTCCGCGTTCGGCTCGATCGCCCCAACGAGCTGGAACCGCTGACGGAGCCCGACCCGCCTTACTTTGTCCGGGGCGGCCAGCTCCATCCGAACGGCCGCTGGCTCGTCTACGGCGCCAACTACGACTTCTCAACCCGAAAGCCCCTGGAGCCGACGTGGATCTACCGCCACGACCTGGAGACGGGCGAGCGCGTCCCCCTGGCGAAGCCCCGGCGGGGCGCCTGGGTCTGGCCCGAGCTGAACGTCCAGGGCACCCACGTGCTCTACACCCGCAAGGACCGCCACCCGGCGGGCCAGCAGGCGTGGCTCGTCGACGTCGAGGGCCGCGAGGACCGCGAAATCCTGAACTTCGGGGACAGGGCGAAGGTCGAGCCGAGCTGGCTCCCCGACGGGCGCCGGGTGCTCTTTTTGGTCGAGCGCGAGGACAAGACCCGCGCGCTCGGGCTCTGGGATCTGCACACGGAGCGCGTCGAGTGGCTGATCGACGACCCTCAGGAGGCCCAGTACATCGAGCGGGCGTTCGTCCCGTTCGGAAGCGACTACGCCGTGGTTGTCGCGGTGCGGGAGGCCCGCCTGAGGCCCTACCTGCTGCACGTCGGGACGGGCGAGCGCATCGAGCTTCCGGAAATTCGGGGCAACCTGCTGCCCCTGGCGCCCTGCCCCGACCCCGAGTCCGGGGGCAAGGGCGAGGAGTGGGTCGGCGTCTACTTCAGCTCGACGCACCCGCACGACGTCGTGCGCTTTTCGCCCCTCGAGCTGTCCGAGGGGGCGGGGCCGGAGGCGTTCCGCAGCCTGTCGAGGGTCTGGGAGCGGACGCCGCTGCGCCCTGAGGATTTCGTGCCCGCCGAGGACGTCCGCTGGCGCTCCGGCGACGGGCTCGAGATCCAGGGCTGGCTGTATCGGGCCCGCGTCCCCGAGGGCGAGAGGCCCAAGGGGACGATTGTGTACGTTCACGGCGGGCCGACGGCCCACAGCTCGGACAGCTTAAACCCACAGATCCAGTTCTTCGCCCACTGCGGCTTTAACGTCTTGGACCCGAACTACAGGGGGAGCACGGGCTTCGGGCTCGAGTTCCAGGAGAAGATCAAGGAGGACGGCTGGGGCGGGCGCGAGCAGGAGGATATCAAGACGGGCGCCGAGGCGCTCATCGCGCGGGGAATCGCCGAGCCGGGCAGGATCGGGGTCACCGGGACGTCGTACGGGGGCTACTCGGCGTGGTGCCAGATCACGCGCTACTCGCCCGTCCCCATCGCGGCCGCCGCGCCGGTCTGCGGCATGACGGATTTGATCGTCGACTACGAGACGACGAGGCCCGACTTGAGACCCTACAGCGAGGAGATGCTGGGCGGCTCCCCCGACGAGATCCCCGAAAAGTATCGGGAGCGCTCGCCCATCCACTTCGTGCAAAACATCCGGGGCAAGCTCCTGATCGTGCAGGGCCTGCAGGACCCGAACGTGACCCCCGCGAACGTCGAGGCCGTGAGACGGCGCCTGGACGAGGCCGGGATCGAGTACGAGGTGCTGGCCTTTGAAGACGAGGGCCATGGCATCCTGCGGCCTAAGAATCTAAAGACGCTCTACCTCAAGCTGGTGGAGTTCTTCGAGCGGGCGTTGGCTCAGGGGAGGCCGAGTTGATCCCCGTTGTTGACGCTTCCCCTCCCCCGTGTTATAGTCAGCGTTCAGCGCGATCCCGGGAGGAGGGCGCTGGGGATACCCGTTGCGGTTCCGGGAGAGGACGCGGGACGCGGGAGAGGGCGTGCTGCTCTACACGGTGATCCCTCCGCCCGTGGGGACGCCGCCCGAGGGCGTTTGGACGTGCGCCGAGCACGTCCACGAGCTGGCCCTCGAGGCGGGCCTCGACGCCGTCAACATCCCCGAGGTGCGCAACGAGGTGACCCGCCCCGGCCCCCGAACGGTCCGGTTCGTCCCCAAGATCGAGCCGAGGCGCTTCGCCAAGATCATTCAGACGGGCTTCCGACGCCCCCTGGAGGCGATCGTCGACCGCGGCATCGTGTACACCCACTGGGCCAACCAAAGGAGGTGGCTTTGTCGGACATACAAGGAGTTCGGGGTGCGCACCTTGGTGCTCGTCGGGGGGGAGTCCAGCCGGATTCGCTATCCCGGCCCCGGCGTCGTCGAGGCCGCCTCGCGCATCCGACGGGAGCTCAAGCCCCAGGGCGTCGACTTCTTCCTGGGCGGGATCACCATCCCCCAGCGCCGGAACGAGCCCGAGCGCTTGATCCAGAAAGCCCAAGCCGGGCTCGAGTTCTTCACGAGTCAAGTGCTCTACGAGTCGAAGACGGCCCGTCGGATGCTCCGGGCGTACGACCGGCGCTGCCGCGAGCTGGGCATCGAGCCCAAGCGGGTGTTCTTGAGCTTCGCGCCCGTCTCCTCCCAGCGGGACCTGGAGTTCTTGAAGTGGCTCGGGGTCGAGATCCCGGAGGCCGTTGAAAAAGAGATTCTGAACGGCTGGATCGGGACGGCCTGGCGCTCCATCAAGGTCGCGGAGCGCGTGCTGGGCGAGATCCTGGCCTTCGCCCGCGACGAGAAGCTGAGCGTGCCGCTGGGGATCAACGTCGAGCACGTGATGAAGCACAACTTTGAGGTGTCGAGGGACATGGCGCTGGCGCTCCGCGAGCTGTACTGCCGCTATTTGAGGTGCACCCGTCGGCCGCAACGCTTGAGGAGGGAGGGGATCGTCGTTCGCCTCTAAGATGGAACTCTTCGCGTATCTGCACGGGATCTACCCGCGCTCGGAGGCGCTCGTTCGAGCGACCCGGGACCACGACCGGGGGCGCATCCCCGATCAAGCGCTCCGAGAGCAGTACGAGCGCGACTACGCGCGGCTCGTCGAGCTGCAGCGCGGGGCGGGCTTACGCCCCTTGAGCGACGGGCTCCTCAACTGGCAAGATGTATTCCGGCCCCTGAGCGAGATCGTGGCGGGCTGGGAGCCCGTCGCTCAAGGGGCGTAAGCC
>WFPR01000217.1 GCA_015487455.1 Candidatus Bipolaricaulota bacterium | reverse complement strand
GATGAGATGGGCCGACATCGAGGTGCCGAACCTCCCCGTCGATGTGGACTCTCGGGGGAGACTAGCCTGTTATCCCCGGGGTAACTTTTATCCGTTGATCGATGGCCCTTCCACGCGGGACCACCGGGTCACTAGGGCCTGCTTTCGCACCTGCTCGACCTGTCGGTCTCGCAGTCAAGCCGGCTTGTGCCCTTGCACTCCTCAGCGGATCGCCGACCCGCCTGAGCCGACCTTTGCGCGCCTCCGTTACCCTTTAGGAGGCGACCGCCCCAGTCAAACTGTCCGCCTAGCACTGTCCCTCCGCCGCTCGTCACGGCGGTCGGTTAGAGCCCTAATGCTCGCAGGGTGGTATTTCAAGGGCGGCTCCACCGAGGCTGGCGCCCCGGCTTCTCAGCCTCCCACCTATCCTACACAACGAGCACCAAGACCCAATGCCAAGCTCCAGTAAAGCTCCACGGGGTCTTTCCGTCCTGCCGCGGGTCGCCGGCATTCTCACCGGCGCTTCAATTTCGCCGAGTCCCTCGTTAAGACAGCGCCCAGGTCGTTGGACCATTCATGCGCGTCGGAACTTACCCGACAAGGAACTTCGCTACCTTAGGACCGTTTGTCCACGTTACGCCCCTTTTCTGGACATCCGTCCAGGGAGCGCGGCTTAAGCGCGGTAGCTCGCTTAAGCCCTCCGTGTCGCCACGGAGACCGGACCATATCATCGCCCCTCTGGGGGCGCCCGGCGTATGGTCTCTGAGGATTCCCTAAGCCGTGCCCGGATTTCTTCCTCACTGTACTTCCGCTTTCCGCCGTCGTTCATCTCCCGGCGGATCTCCAGGATTCGCTCGATTCCCTCCGGCGTCTGGTGCGCGCCTTCGTGGATGAGCTCCGCGATCTGGCAGAACTTGCTGAAGTCCCGCTTCTTCTTGGCAGACAGGAAGCGGAACTTCTTGAAGAACGGGATGACGTTCTCCCAGATCGCGCGGAAGTTGTTGACCTCGTAGTACCAGACGCCGTCTTCCCGCTGTCTTAGGGTGCCGCACTGCAGATATCGCTTGAACAGCGCCAGGATCACCCTATCGCGCTGGGAGATGTTGAAGCAGAGCGACACCTTCCACGGTATCTGATAGTCCTTGCGGGGTCGGAAGACGACGTTGAAACTCCCTTCGCCGTCCGCAAACCCCGCTAGATACCACCCGATGTGGGGTGGAATGCGTTTGACGTTCAGCATGGATGCTCCCCTTGGGTAAGGAGGCACGACCCAGGGCCTTTCCTGCGGATTGTCCGCACCGGCCGGATTGTTACTGCCCCTTCGGGCGAGTACCGCCGGATGCTGCACCCCTTCACATGATGCTAGGGGACGGACTTCCCCGCATATAGCCGGGTTTATTTACGTAACTACAACGGTCGAAGTTATAGTTACGGCCGGCCTTCACCGGGGCTTCGGTTCGGAGCTTGCACCCCTCCCCTTGACCTTCCGGCAGTGGCCAGGTTTCACTCCCTATACGTCCTCTTTCGAGTTAGCAGGGAGCTGTGTTTTTACTAAACAGTCGCCTGGGCCTGGTCACTGCGACCCGCCCCTCCCGGGACGGGCACCCCTTCTCCCGAAGTTACGGGGCCAATTTGCCGAGTTCCTTAACGAGGGTTCTCTCGCCCACCTGAGGATTCTCGCCTCGCCCACCTGTGTCGGTTTGCGGTACGGGCTCTTCCGAGCTCCCTAGAGGCTTTTCTTGGCCGCTGACCTGCCCTCCTTCGCCGCCGTAGCGGCTCCGCATCCCGGCTCGACTTATCCCGCGCGCGGATTTGCCTACGCACGGCTGCCTTGCCGGTTGCACGGGGACGTCCGTCACCCCGCTCGGACCCGGCCTGCGGCGTCCCCCCATGGTCAACGCTCGGAAGAGGGGCCGGAATATTAACCGGCTGTCCATCGGCTACCCCTTTCGGGTTCACCTTAGGGCCGCCTAACCCTGGGTGGATCAGCCTTCCCCAGGAAACCTTGGGCATTCGGTGGCCGAGATTCTCACTCGGCTCGCGCTACTCATTCCGGCATTCTCACTTCCCCGCGGTCCACCTCGCCTTCCGGCTCGGCTTCGCCCCACGGGGAACGCTCCCCTACCGCTCTCCAAGCCCGAAGGCTTGAAGAGCCCGCAGCTTCGGCACCGGGCTTGAGCCCCGTTACATTTTCGGCGCCCCCCCGCTCGACCGGTGAGCTATTACGCACTCTTTAAAGGATGGCTGCTTCTAAGCCAACCTCCCGGCTGTCTTAGCGGGGAAACATCCTTTCCCACTTAGCCCGGGTTTGGGGGCCTTAGCTGGCGGTCTGGGCTGTTTCCCTCTCGCCTACGGAGATTATCCCCCGCAGACTGACTCCCACCCATCCACCGGCGGTATTCGGAGTTTGGTTGGGTTTGGCTTGCGCCGCACCCATCCAGTGCTCTACCCCCGCCGGCTTCGCAGGTGAGGCTAGTCCTAAAACTATTTCGGGGAGAACCAGCTATTCCCAGGACCCGTCCGGCTTTTCACCGCTACCCACAGCTCATCCCAGGAGTTTTCCTCCTCCACGGGTTCGGGCCTCCCGCCGGTCTTACCCGACGTTCACCCTGGCCATGGGTAGATCGCCTGGCTTCGGGTCCGTTCCCGGTGACTCTGCGCCCTGTTCAGACGACTCGCTTTCGCTCCGGCTCCGGCCCACCGACGGGCCTTAACCTCGCCACCGAGAACGACTCGCCGGATCATACTGCAAAAGGCACGTGGTCAGGCCTTCCCCGCCGAAGCGGGAAAGGGACCCTCCCACTGTCTGTGGGCAGGTGGTTTCAGGCTCTATTTCACTCCCCTTCCGGGGTTCTTTTCACCTTTCCCTCGCGGTACTATATTCGCTATCGGTCAGCGGGGAGTATTTAGCCTTGGAGGGTGGTCCCCCCAGCTTCCCGCCGGATTTCTCGAGTCCGACGGTACTCAGGCGCCGTCGCCCGGGAGACCCCGGCCTTTCGCCTACGGGGCTATCACCCTCTCCGGCGGGCCTTTCCAGGCCGCTTCGGCTAGACCGGAGTTTGCTCACTCCCTGGGAGGTCCGCAGCCCTCCCCACGACGGCCCTGCAACCCCCCACGGGCAACGCCTGCGGGCTTCTCCACCCGTGGGGTTTGGGCTCTTCCCCTTTCGCTCGCCGCTACTCGGGGAATCTCGGTTGATTTCTTCTCCTCCGGGTACTGAGATGCTTCACTTCCCCGGGTTCGCTCCCGTCGCCTACTCGGTTCGGCGGCGGGTACCGCGCCTCCCGCGCGGTGGGTTGCCCCATTCGGGAATCCCCGGATCAACGCCTGCTCGGCGGCTCCCCGGGGCTTATCGCAGCCTGCCACGCCCTTCGTCGCCTCCCGCTGCCGAGGCATCCACCCCCTGCCCGTACTGAGCTTGCGCGAGTCTCCACTCTATTCACTTTTCAAAGACCAAGCCCACCGCTTCGCGTCATGAGCCCCTCACTAGGAGGGTGAGGGGGCCAGTGCTGGCAGCGGGTAAGTATAGCGCTCGCGTTCCCCGCTGTCAAGCCCCGCCCTTCCCCTCCCGGAAGGGCCCGGGAAGTGGGCGGCGATATCTTACCGGGCGTCCCCCGTCGCTGCAAGCCCCCAGAGGCGGAGGGTGTTGAACGCCCTCAGGCGCTCGTATACACTGGACACCGTCCCGGCCCTCGAAGGGCGAGGAAGAGGAGGCGTAAAGCATGACGGATCGACGGTGCGACGTCTGCAAGGTGCGGCCCGCCACCGTGCGGGTCTCGATCACCCAGGACGGCCAACACAGGACGCTGTACCTGTGCGAGGAGGACTATCGCAAGCTGCGGCGGGAGCGCGAGGTCTTCTCGCCCTTGGAGTCGCTCTTCCGGGGCGGGCTCCTGGGCGACCTCTTCGGCGACCTCCTCGAGGGGTTTGAGGAGCTCGCGCCCAGGCGCTGGGCGGGCCGCGAGGCGATCGACATCAGCGAGTACATGAGCGAGCACACCAAGGCGCTGATGCAGAAGGCCGCCCAGGTCGCCGTCGACTTCGGCAAGCGCGAGGTCGACACCGAGCACCTGCTCTACGCCCTGACCGACAGCGACGTCGTCCAGACGATCCTCAAGCAGTTCAAGATCTCGCCCGATGATCTCAAGGGCTACATCGAGCACAACGCGCCCAAGGGGCCGCACGAGAAGCCCGAGTCCGGCGCGACGGTGCAGCTCACGGTCTCGCCCCGGGTGAAGGCCGCGCTGGAGCGCGCCTTTTACGTCTCGCAGGAGCTGGGCCACAGCTACATCGGCCCGGAGCACGTGCTCATCGCGCTCGCCGAGGAGGAGGGCTTCGCCTCGGACGTGCTGCGCAAGTACGGGCTCACCCCCCAGGCCATCCGCCAGCAGACGATCAAGGTGGTGGGGCGGGGCGCGCCCGAGGGGCGGGTCGAGCGGCCCTCAAACACCCCGACGCTCGATAAATTCTCACGGGATCTCACGGCGCTGGCCCGCGAAGGGAAGCTCGACCCGGTGATCGGGCGGCAGAAGGAGATCGAGACCGTCATCGAGATCCTGGCCCGCCGCAAGAAGAACAACCCCGTGCTCATCGGGGAGCCCGGCGTCGGGAAGACGGCCATCGTCGAGGGCCTGGCCCAGCGGATCGTCAAGGGCGAGGTGCCCGAGGTGCTGCGGGACAAGCGCCTGGTCGAGCTCAACCTCAACGCCCTGGTCGCCGGGACGAAATACCGCGGCGAGCTGGAGGAGCGGGTCAAGCAGCTGCTCGATGAGATCATCCAGCACAAGGACGAGCTCATCCTCTTCATCGACGAGGTCCACACGATCGTGGGGGCCGGGCAGGCCGAGGGCGGCCTGGACCTGGCCAACGTGTTCAAGCCCGCGCTGGCCCGCGGCGAGCTCCACCTGATCGGGGCCACCACCCTCAACGAGTACCAAAAGTACATCGAGAAGGACGCCGCGCTCGAGCGGCGGTTCCAGCCCGTCTTCATCTCGGAGCCCACCGTCGAGCAGACGATCGAGATCCTGCGCGGACTGAGGGATCGCTTCGAGGCCCACCACAAGGTCAAGATCACCGACGAGGCGATCGTGGCCGCGGCGGAGCTGTCTGATAAGTACATCCGGGGGCGCTACCTGCCCGACAAGGCCATCGATCTCATTGATCAAGCCGCGGCGCGGGTGCGCATCCTGGCGACGTCCCGCCCCGCCGAGCTCCAAGAGCTGGAGGAAGAAATCCAGCGCCTCAAGCGCGAGATCGACTACGCGACCGCCCGCAAGCAGTTCGACCGGGCCAAGCAGCTCGAGGAGGCGCTGAAGACGAAGCAGAAGGCGCTGGAGGAGAAGGAGGAGCGCTGGAAGCGGATCGCCTCGACGGAGACGCCCGAGGTGCGGGCCGAGCACATCGCCGAGATCGTGAGCGCCCTTACGGGCATCCCGGTCCACGAGCTGACGGAGGAGGAGCGGGAGCGGCTCCTCAAGCTCGAGGAGAAGCTGCACGAGCGGGTGGTGGGCCAGGAGGAGGCCGTCAAGGCCGTCGCCGAGGCGATCAGGCTGGCCCGCGCCGGGCTCCGGGAGGGCCACCGGCCGATCGCCGTGTTCCTGTTCTTGGGGCCGACGGGCGTCGGGAAGACCGAGCTGGCCAAGGCGCTGGCCTGGGCCGTCTTCGGCGACGAGGACGCGATGATCCGCCTCGACATGAGCGAGTACATGGAGCGCCACGCCGTCGCGCGCCTGATCGGCGCCCCGCCCGGCTACGTCGGCTACGAGGAGGGCGGCCAGCTGACGGAACGCGTCCGCCGCCGGCCCTACTCCGTGATCCTGCTGGACGAGATCGAGAAGGCCCACCCCGAGGTGCACAACATCCTGCTGCAAGTCTTCGACGACGGGCGCCTGACGGACGGGAAGGGCCGCGTGGTCGACTTCTCCAACACGATCATCATCATGACCAGCAACGTCGGCTCCGAGCTCATCCAGCAGAACATGCAAGCGCCCGAGCACCTGCGGCTGAGCTACGAGGAGCTCAAGGAGCGGCTCATGGACGAGCTGCGGCGCCACTTCCGGCCCGAATTTCTCAACAGAATCGACGAGGTGATCGTCTTCCACGCGCTGACGAAGGCGCAGATCCGCGAGATCGTGAAGCTGCAGCTCGAGCGGGTGCGCCGCACGGCGCGGGGCCAGGGCGTCGAGCTGGAGTTCGACGAGTCGCTCGTCGAGCACATCGCGGAGGCGGGCTACCGGCCGGAGTTCGGCGCCCGCGAGATCCGCCGGGTCATCCGCGCCGAGGTCGAGATCAAGCTGGCCGACGCGCTGCTCAAGGGCGAGGTCCGCTCGGGCGACACCGTGCGCCTCCGCTACGACCCCGAGAAGGACGAGGTCGTCCTCGAGGTCAAGCGGCCGGAGCCCGCTGCGACTGCGGCCGCGGCGGCCACCCCGAGCGCCCCTCCGGCCGACGGCCCGTCGCAAACGCAAGCGCAGGAGCCCGAGGGCGAGCGCCCCTCACCCTCAAGCTCAAAGAAGGAGAAGGAGGGCGGCTGAGCCCGGAGGAGAGGAGCCCCTCATCGAGATCGAGCCCCAGGGGGCTCGTAGACAAAGTTGGGCGGCCAGTTGAACTCCTCGGGGCAGAGGTCGCTTTGGCCGTTGCTGTACACCCGATTGTCCCTGCCCCGGATCGTCCCCTTGAACAGCTCCTCCCCCGAGGGGAGCTGGCCCTCAAACGAGCAAGGGGGCAGGAGAAGGGCGATTCCGTAGTCCTTGTTGAAGGCCACCTCGTTCGCCGTGATCGTCGCCTCCACGCTCCCGCCGAGGACGAGGCCGGACCGGTTGAGCTTCAGCTCGCTGTCTTCGATCCGCAGCTTGACCCTTCCATCCCCGAAGCCCCTGGCGGCTATCCCGGCGAGCCCCCAATCGAAGATCCCGCTCCCCTTTATCGACGCTTGGATCTCCTCCCCCTTGATCTTGCTGAAGAAGGCAACGCCGAACCACCCCCCTAAAAGAGGGTCAAGGCCCAAGGGGGAAGAGGGCCCCGCAATCACGCTGTCCTCGACGCTGACCTGCAGGTTCCCTCCCTCGATCGCTAAACCGTTTCCGACGGTCGTAAGAATTTTGGACCGCAAGAGGCGAACGCTCCCGTTCCTCCCGTTTACGACGAGGCCCGTGCCGCCTTCGATCCTCGCGTTCTGGATCGTTATCGTGAACGGCGCGTGCCCGTCCTCGCCCCCGCCCCTGGCCGACTCCCAAAGGACGCCGACGTTTTGGCCCGAATCCTCAATGCGGGGAGCCAACACGTGCGTTCTTACCGTGAGGGCTTTCAGCGTGAAGGCGATGGGAGTGGTCTCCGCCCCCTTGAGGGTGAAGGCCGCTCCGGGATCGACGATGCGGATCTCCGTCCTCTTGAGGCCCGCGCCCTCGATCGTCAAGCTCTTGGGGACGACCATGGGCTTCTCGTAGTAGAGCCCCGGCCCCAGCCGGATGACGGCCCCCTCCGGGGCCTCCCGGAGGGCTCGGCCGAGCAGCAGGAAGCACCCCTCCTCCTGGGGGCACTCGACCGCGACCGTGACCGAGCCTTCAGCTTCAGGGCCCTCCGAGCGGGCACTCAGCGCTCCTTGAGGCGGGTGCACGAGCGAAAGAAACAGCCCTAAAAGGGCTATAAGAGCCATGAAAAGGGGCCCCTTCCACGCGCTCATTTCGCCGTGAGGCGTCACCCTTCGCCCTCGCGCTCGCCCTCGTCCTCGCGAAGCTCGAGCACCCTCTCGCCCCAGAGCCCTTCCAGATCGTAGAACTTGCGGGCCTTGGGGTCGAAGACGTGGACCATCACGTCGCCGTAGTCGAGCACGATCCAGGAGCTGGGCGCGTCCAGGCCCTCGAGGGCCAGCGGCTCCCGAGGGAGCCCCTCCAGCACGTTCTCCGCGATGGCCCGCAGCTGCTTGGGGTTGTCCGCCTCGGTGATCACGAAGTAGTCCGTCCCGATGGGCGCGTCCCCCAGGTCCAGGACGACCGTCTGCTCGCCCTTCTTCTCCTCGATGAGCCGGACGATCTCCTTGAGCATCTCCAGCGTCGAGCCGAACGACCCGGCGGCGCGCGCTCGCTCGATCTCCGCCTCCGCGTGCTTTGCGCGTTCGGTCATGGGGCCTCTTGACGGTAATCGCCCCCCAGGATAAGGACGAGGTCGGCCTCGGTCAACTCGACGCCGCGGTTCCCCGGCGGGACGGCGGTGGTGAGCAGCAGCCGCTTGATCGCCTCCAGGCGGTCCTCCCCGAACGCGCTCTGGGTTTCGGCGGCGAACGCCTCGGCCGTCAGGGGGGTGGCGGGGACGTTCAAGTCGCTCAAAGCGCTGAGGAGCCTTTGGGCCTTCTCGGGGTTGTTGTGTAAGTCGATCACGTAGCTCCTCGGGTAGTCGAAGCGGTCAGCGTTCCAGTAGGCGACGATCTGGAAGCCCCGCTCGCGGAGGCGCTCGCTCATCCGGCGGGCCAGCCCCTGGCGCGCCTCGGGGTCGGGGTGGCCGTTCAGCACGATCACCCGCACGTCGCGATTGGTGAGCACCTCGCGCCCCTCGAAGAACTCCGCCACCAGGGCGGCCGTCTCGACGGGGTCGGCCACGAAGTAGCTCAGGCCGTTCTCGTACACGGGGCGCCCCGGCAGCACCGCGAACTCGACGTCGTCGGGGTCGAACCGCTGGAGGCGCTCGGCCAGGCGATACAAATCGATCAGGGCGAGGTTCGTCTCGACGTCCCGATAGAGCGCCTCGATGAGGGCCTTCACCCGATCCGTCCCGCGGAGCGCGGCGAGCTTCCCCGCCAGCGCTTTAAGGAACTTCTGCTGGCGGCGGAGGCGCCCCAGGTCCTCGCCCGTCTCGCGGTCGCGGTAGCGCCAGTAGTCGAGCGCCTTCCTCCCGTCGAGCGTCTGGGTGCCCGCCGGCAGGTCGATCACGAGGTCCTGCTTCGTGTCGGTGTAGCGCATCGGGCGCTCGATCGTGAGCGTGACCCCCCCGATCGCGTCGATAAATTTGATAAAGCCCTCGTAGTCGACGACGACGTGCCAGGGGATCTCGACGCCCAAAAGCCCCGAGACGAGCTGCCGGGTCAGCTCCGGCCCGCCCCGCGCGTAGGCCGCGTTGAGCTTGCCCAGCGTGCCGTCGGGGAACTTCACCTGGGTGTCCCGCGGGATGGCGAGCACCTTCACGCCGTCGGCGTCCACCCGCACCACGAGGATGGAGTCCGTCCGGCGGACCTCCCCGACCGCGTCGAGCCCCAGGACGAGCACGTGCTCCGGCCGCTGGACGCTGAGCCCCCGCGACCCCGTCCCCTCCTGGTACCAGAAGTACACGGTCAGGGCGCCCAGCCCGAGGACCCCGAAGACGATCGCCAAGAGCAGCTTGTTCCTCACGGAAGTCCCTCCCCTCGCCCTCTCTGCCGCTATTTGTACGCGCCCCCGCCCTCGAAGTCAACGCCCGCCGTCCCGCCCCTCGGCCCGTCGCGGGGAAACCGCCGAGGGCGACCGCGTGTAGAGCGGGCGGGACGGGATCGCCGCAGCGGATGGACACCCGTCTGCCGACCAGGCCCTGAAAGATGGCTTGAGAAGTGCGTAAAGTCTTCATCAAGCGGACTTGCACGGGCGTTATAATGGGGGGAAGGACACACGTGCACACGCGCGGGAGGAGGACAGCATGCGGGAGCAAGTGGGAGCGGAGCGGTGGCGTGGGAGCGGGGGCGCGGGCGCGAGCTCAAGCTCAAGCCCAAGCCCAAGCGCGAGCGCGAGCGAGCCCCTCAGGACGCTGTCCATCCAGGAGATCGTCCGCCAAGCCCAGCGCGAACGGATCCCAGACAAGTACAGGGCGTACTCGTTCGCCGAGTACGTCGAGATGGTCCTGGAGGACCCGCGGATCGTCCGCAACGCCTACCAGCGCCTCTACGACATGATCCTGAGCCACGGCGTCGAGACCTACAAGCGCCAGGGCAAGGAGTACGTCCACTACAAGTTCTTCGACGACCCGTTCGGCGACGGAGCCGACGCCGTCTTCGGCATCGACGAGGCCCTCAAGGACCTGGTCGACATCTTCGAGGCGGCGGCCAAGGGCCTCGGGCCGGAGCGGCGGATCATCCTGCTGCACGGCCCGGTCGCGACGGCCAAGTCGACCATCGGGCGGCTGCTGCGCCGCGGCCTCGAGGAGTACTCGAAGACGCCCGAGGGACGGCTCTACACCTTCGAGTGGGACGTGAGCGCCTTCGACGACGAGCCCGCCGACACCGTCCCCTGCCCCATCCACGAGGAGCCCCTGCGCCTGCTGCCCCTGCCCGTCCGCAAGGAGCTGCTCAAGCGCCTCAACCGGATCTTCAAGGAGAGGTTCAACGGCCCGTACGAGCTGGACGTCGAGGGGGACCTCTGCCCCAAGTGCCGCTTCTACTTCAACCGCTACATGGCCCGCTACAACGACGACCTCGAGAAGGTGCTCCAGCACGTCACCGTGCGGCGCCTGATCCTCAGCGAACAGGACCGCAAGGGCATCGCCACCTTCGAGCCCAAGGACAAGAAGAACCAGGACGAGGAGGAGCTCACCGGCGGGATGAACTGGCGCTTGGTGCAGGTGTACGGCTCCGACTCCGACCCGCGGGCCTTCAACTACGACGGGGAACTCTGCGTCGCCAACCGGGGGCTCTTCGACGGCGAGGAGCTGCTCAAGCTTCAAGAGGAGTTCCTCTATGATTTCCTGCACGCCACCCAGGAGCACGTGATCAAGCCCAAGAAGAACCCGCGCATCTACATCGACACGGTGATCTTGGGCCGCACGAACAACCCCGAGTACAGAAGGGTGAAGGCCAACGAGCGGATGGAGGCCTTCAACGACCGCACCCGCAAGGTCGACATCCCCTACGTGTTGAGGGTCTCGGACGAGCAAAAAATTTATGAAAAGTTCTTCCAGGGGCCGCGGATCGGGGGCAAGCACATCGCGCCGCACACGCTGGAGATGGCCGCGCTCTGGGCCGTGCTCACGCGCCTGGAGGAGCCCGGCGGCGACCTCACCCGCCTGCAGAAGGCCAAGCTCTACAACGGCGAGGCGATCATCGGGCGCAGCGTCGACGTCCAGAAGCTCAAGGAGGAGGCCAAGAACGAGGGCTTCTTCGGGGTGAGCCCCCGCTACGTCATCGACATGATCAGCAAGGCCCTCGTCAACGACAAGGAGGGCTGCATCAACCCCTACATCGTGCTCCGCATGCTCGAGGACAACCTGAAGGACCACTCCACGATCGACGAGAGCCGCATCGACGAGTACAAGGAGCTGATCGAGGTCGTTCGGGAGGAGCTCTCCCAGGTCTGCCAGGAGGAGGTGCGCCGCGTCATCAGCCACGACCCGAAGGAGCTGCACGAGATCGGCCAGAAGTACTTCGACCACGTGCTCGCCTACCTCAACGACGAGAAGGTCTTGGACAAGTACACGGGCGAGGAGCGCGAGCCCGACGAGGAGTTCATGCGCTCGATCGAGAAGCAGATCGGGATTACAGAAGCCCAGAAGGACGACTTCCGCCAGGAGATCGCCAACTGGATCTCGGAGCGGGCGCGCAAGGGCGAGTCGTTCAACCCCGAGGACAACGACCGCTTGAGGCGGGCGCTCGAGCGCAAGCTCTGGGAGGACAAGAAGCGCAACATCAACTTCTCCGCGATGGTGTCCGACCTCTCGACCGACCCGGAGCACAAGAAGCGCAAGGCCCAGTGGATCGAGCGGCTCAAGCGGGAGTTCGGCTACTGCGACGTCTGCGCCGAGAACGTGATCGATCACGCCGGCGCGGAGGTGGCCCGCGAGGAGCTGAGGCGCCGCGAGCGGGCTTGAGCGCAATCGCGCGGGTGAACGAGAGGGGCAAGGCGAAGGGAGCGAGGATGCAGCGGCGCATCCGCAAGGACCTCGAGCGCTTCAAGCGGATCGTCCGCGGCGAGATCCGCAAGAACCTCAAGGCGCTGATCGAGAGCGGCGAGCTCGTGGGCCAGCGCGGGCGCGACCTCGTCAAGGTCCCCATCAAGAGCATCCGCATCCCCGAGTTCCGCTACGACCCGCGCGACGCGGGCGGGGTGGGCGCGGGCGACGGCGAGATCGGCGAGCCCGTGATGCTCGACCCGGACGCCCAGGGGCGGGCGCCGGGCCAGGCGGGCCAGGGCGGCGGGCTCCACGTCCCCGAGGTGGAGATCGAGCTGCACGAGCTGGCCGAAATCTTGGGCGAGGCGCTGGAGCTGCCCCGCATCCGGCCCAAGGGCCGCGAGCGCCAGGCCCGCCGGGGCGAGGACTACGCGGACGTCTCGGTCGTGGGGCCGGAGTCGCTGCTGATGAAGCGCCGGGCCTACCGCGAGGGGCTCAAGCGCCAGCTGTGGCTCGGCGACCCCGACGGCCTCGCGGCCGCCCAGCTCGCCAAGCTCCCGCCGCGCCTCCGCCCGCCGGTGCTCGTCACCCCCATCAAGGAGGACAAGCGCTACCTCCACAGCGAGGAGGTCCCCCAGCCCGAGACGAACGCCGTCATCGTCTTCATGCGGGACGCCTCCGGCTCGATGGCCGGCGAGAAGACCGAGATCGTCCGCCAGGAGAACTTCTGGATCGACCTCTGGCTCCGCCACAACTACGAGAACGTCGAGCGCGTCTACATCCTGCACGACTACGAGGCTCAGGAGGTCGACGAAAAAGATTTCTACGAGCTGTCGACGGGCGGGGGGACGCGCATCTCCAGCGCCTACGAGCTGTGCAACAAGGTCCTCGAGCAGCGCTACCCGCCTGAGGAGTGGAACGTCTACTGCTTCCACTTCTCCGACGGGGAGAACTGGATCGGCGACACGGAGCAGCGCTGCGTCCCGCTGCTGCGGGAGCAGCTGCTGCCCAAGTGCAACCAGTTCGGGTACGGGCAGATCACGCTGGGGCGGGGCTCGCCGGGGCTCCACCTCGTCAAGCTCAAGGAGCACCTGGGCGACGACGAGCGGCTGGTCTGCTCCGTGATCGCCGGGCGTGAGGATATTTTGAAGTCCATCAAGGAGTTCCTGGGGAAGGGGCGGTAGCCGTGACGCTGAGCGTGGAGGAGCTGGAGGCGCTGCGGCGCGAGGCGCGCCGCCTGGCCGAGTCGCATGGGCTCGACCCCTGGGAGGTCGTCTTCGGGGTCGTCGACCACGACAAGCTGAACGAGATCTCGGCCTACGAGGGCTTCCCGGCCCGCTACCCCCACTGGCGCTTCGGGATGGCCTACGACTACTTCCGCAAGCAGGGGGCCTACGCGGGCTGGTGGACCTACGAGCTGGTCATCAACACCCGCCCCGCCATTGCGTACTTGAGACAGAGCAACAGCCGCGTGGAGACCAAGGGCGTGATGGTCCACGTCTACGCCCACGTCGACTTCTTCAAGAACAACCGCTGGTTCAGCAAGACGAACCGCGACATGCTCAAGGTCATGGAGCAGCACGCCCAGCGGATCGAGCGGTACATGGAGAAGTACGGCGTGGAGCGCGTGGAGGCCTTCATCGACCGGGCGCTGAGCGTTCAATACAACATCGACCCGCACGCGCCGTTCATCAAGCGCCGCTGGGGGCCGAAGCCCAAGCGCCCCAGACGGCTCGAGGTTGAGGGCGAAGGGGGCGAGGAGGAGCTCGAGCTTCAGGACGTCGGCAGGCTGCCGGTCAAGCGCGACTACATGGAGCGGTTCATCAACCCGCCGGAGTGGGTCGAGGAGCGGCGCCGACGGCTGCGGGAGGAGCGCGAGCGCCGGAGGTTGAGGGACGCCACCGAGCTGGAGGAGCCCCAGAAGGACCTGCTGAAGTTCTTAATGCGCTTCGGCCGCCTCGAGGACTGGCAGCGCGACATCCTGGCCATGGTCCGCGAGGAGTCGTACTACTTCGTGCCCCAGATCCAGACGAAGGTCATGAACGAGGGCTGGGCTATCCTATGGCAATCTATTATAATGAAGGAGTTCGCGGAAGAAGACGAGTTCGTCGACCACGCGGACATGGTGAGCAAGGTCCTCGGCGGCGGGGCGCTCAACCCCTACGCGCTGGGCAAGCTCATCTGGGAGGACATCAAGGAGCGCTGGGACAAGGGGCGCTTCGGGCGCGACTGGGAGCTGTGCAAGGACCCCGAGAAGAAGAAGCACTGGGACACCGGCGCCCGCCAGGGCCTCGAGAAGATCTTCGAGGTCCGCCGCACCTACAACGACCTGACGTTCATCGACGAGTTCTTCACCGAGGAGCTGTTCCAGAAAATCTCAAAGAAGCTGAAGCTCTTCACGTACGAGTACATCCCGGAGACGGGGATGTACCACATCACCTCGCGCGACTACGAGGCCGTCAAGAAGAAGCTCCTGCTGCAGCACACCAATTTGGGGCGGCCCACGATCAAGGTCGTCACGGGCAACTACGGCAACAAGGGCGAGCTGCTGCTGATCCACGAGTGGAACGGGATCGCGCTCCACTGGGAGGACGCCAAGCGCGTGCTCGCCAACCTCTATGCCATGTGGGGACGGCCCGTGAACTTGAAGACGATCGTGCGCCGGAAGGTGAAGGACCCCGACCCCGCGCGGGCGCGCCACCGCCGCCACCCGGAGCGGCCGCTCACCGCCCTGACGGAGGAGCGCGGGGTCCTGTTGCGCTACGACGGGCAGCGCTTCGAGGAGCTGGAGCTGCCCCCCGAGGACGTGCAGGACCTGCGGGTGGACGACGTCGACTACCACACCCTGCCCCGCGACTGGGTCGGCTGAGCCCGCAAAACCCGCATAAGGAGCGCACCATCGCCCGTTGACAAGCTCGGCCCGGTCCCGTACCATCATCCCCCGGACAGGGGGTGGCCCAGGCTGAGCGAGGCTGAGCTGAAGGCCACGACGGTCAAGCGGGAGATCGCCCTTCAGGACGTGGCGGAGGCGACGGCCCTGCTCGGGCCGTTCAACCGCAACGTCAACGTGATCCGGGAGTTCTTCCCCGTGGACGTTCGACTGAAGGGCGATCGTTTGATCGTGGAGGGCGAGGCGCCCGACGTCGAGCGGGTCGCGCGCCTCCTCGACAAGCTGCGCGATCTCGTGGCGCGGAAGCACGTCCCCGAGCCCGGCGACGTGCGCTACCTGGCCGAGCGGATTCAGCGCGATCGGGACGTCGCGGGCGTGCTCGAGGAGGTGGTGCAGTACACCCACTGGGGCGAGGCGATCCGCCCCAAGACGGCGGGACAGGCCCGCTACGTCCGGGCGATGCTGGAGCGCGAGATCGTCTTCGCCATCGGCCCCTCGGGGACGGGCAAGACGTATTTAGCTGTAGCGATGGCCGTCAACTTCCTCAAGAAGGGGCGCGTCGGGCGCATCATCCTGACGCGCCCGGCGGTCGAGGCGGGCGAGGAGCTGGGCTTCCTGCCCGGCGACATCCACGCCAAGGTGAGCCCCTACCTGCGCCCGCTCTACGACGCGCTCTACGACCTGCTCCCGGCCGACGAGGTCCAGCGCTACACCGAGACGGGGCGCATCGAGATCGCGCCCCTGGCCTACATGCGCGGGCGGACGCTCAACAACAGCTTCATCATCCTGGACGAGGCCCAGAACACGACCTCCGGCCAGATGAAGATGTTCCTGACCCGCCTGGGGCTCAACTCCCGGGCCGTCATCACGGGGGACGTCACCCAGATCGACCTCAAGCGGGGCCGCTCCGGGCTCGTGGAGGTCCAGCACATCCTGGCGGGCATCGAGGAGATCGCCTTTGTCTATCTGGAGAAGGGCGACGTCGTGCGCCACCCCCTGGTGAAGAAGATCATCGATGCGTACGAGAAGGTGGAGCAGGCGCAGGACCAAGCCCGAGCCTAAGGGGCCGCTGCGGCGCCACAACCCTGGAGCCGGGGGGTGGCTGATGGCCGCCCTGGCCGTCGGGCTGCTCGTTGGGCTGGCCGCGTTCCGCCTGAACCTCTCCGAGCCCGTGTGGGTTTCTTGGCTCCCCCCGGCGCGGCTGCTGGGGAACGCCCTCCTCGTCGCGCTCCTGGTGGGCCTGTGGCTGGGCTACTTGCGGCTGCGGCAGCCCGAGGTCGTCGCCAACCGCCGCCTGCGCGTCTTTTTGCTGGTGCTCGTCGGGGCCGTGGCCGGGCTGGGCCGGGCCACGGACCTGTTGGCCCCGTACCTCGTCCCCGCGCCGATGGGCGCGTACCTCGTCCCCGTGGCGCTGGGGGCGGGCCTGGCGACGATCTTCGTCAACGCGGAGGTGGGCTTCGCGCTGACGGCCCTGCTTGCGCTGTGGGCCGGGCTGGCGTCGGGGGCCGAGCCGCACCCCATCGCGACCCTCGTCGCCTTCGGCAGCGGGACCGCCGCCGTCCTCCGCTGCGCCCGCCTGCGGCGGCTGAGCGACCTGCCGTTAATGGGCGTGCAGATCGGCCTCGTCGGCGGGCTCCTCCACGGCGGGGCGCTCCTGCTCGCCCAAGGGGGGCTCGGCGCCGAGGCCGTCGGGCTCGTCTGGTCGGCCCTCAACGGGCTGGTGAGCGCCCTGCTCCTCTTCGGCGGGCTGCCCCTGGCCGAGTACATCACCCAGCGGACCAGCCCCCTCGGGCTGGTGGAGCTGCTCAACCCGTCGCACCCCCTGCTGGTGCTCCTCCGGGAGCGGGCGCCGGGGACGTACCACCACAGCGACCGCGTGGCCAGCTTGGCCGAGAGCGCGGCCCGCGCGGTCGGGGCCGACCCCCTGCTGGCCAAGGTCGGCGGCTACTACCACGACATCGGGAAGGTCAAGCGGCCCGAGTACTTCGCCGAAAACCAAGATGGGCGCAACCCTCACGACGAGATCTCGCCCAGCATGAGCAAGATGATCCTGATCTCGCACATCAAGGACGGGATCGAGCTGGCCCGCGAGTACGGCCTGCGCGAGGACGTCATTCGGTTCATCAAGCAGCACCACGGGACGAGCGTGATTCGCTATTTCTATCTGAAGGCCCTGCGCGAGGGGAAGGCCGACGCGCGCGCCATCGACGACTACCGCTACGACTCCGAGCTGCCGACGACCAAGGAGACCGCGATCGTGATGCTGGCCGACGCGGTGGAGGCCGCCACGCACAACCTGGACGACCCGGCCCGGCTGGAGGAGGTCGTGAGCGAGGTCATCCAAAGCCGCCTGGAGGACGGCCAGCTCCGCGAGAGCCCCCTGACCCTCCGCGACCTGGAGCGGGTCAAGGAGGCGTTCGTGCGCACCCTGCGGGCGATGCGCCACGTCCGGGCCGGGTCGTACCCCAAGGCCGAGGAGATCCAGCAGGCCCAGCAACAGCCCCAAAAGGCCCAGACCCCGAACCGGGACCGGGCCCAACAGGCCCAAGCCGACAACGACTCGGGAGGCCTCTCTTGACCTTCTTGATCTTGACCTTGACCCTGACGTTCGCCCAACGGCCCATGACGATCGGGATCGGGGAGGCGCTCGGCGCGCTGGCCCTGCTGCTCGTGGCCGTCGCGGCGCTGCTTGTTGCTGTGGGCGCGCTGGTGCTCTTCTTCAAGCTCGCCCGCCTGATCGATCGCCTGGAGGGGCGCTTGAGGGGCGATCACGAGACCGACGACAAAGACGCGGGGGAGAGCGGGAGCAAGGAGTAGCCCGCCGGAGGGAGGTGGGGTGCAGACGCCCGGCCTCCCCCCGGCGGGTCCTTCGCTTTACGGCGCCCAGGGCGCCTGGCACGTCCGCCGCCCGCTGATCGGCTGGTTGCACGCGATCAGCCGGTCGCGCTGGAACGGCAGCAGGCCGCCCCGCTCGGCTTGCAAGTAGAACGCCCCGTTCCCCGTCGGCAGGGTAAGCTTGTAGAGCGTCCCCTCGACGACGACGAAGACGGGGAAGTCCGGCCAGCGTTCGTATCTGGCGTCGCCGTCGAGGTCCAGCTCGGGGAGGAAGAGCAGGACTTGGATGCCCCGCCGCACGGGGATGCGGTAGATCACCCGCCCGTCCGCCCCGAGGGCGCCCTGCACCGTC
This sequence comes from Candidatus Bipolaricaulota bacterium, assembly GCA_015487455.1. Taxonomy (GTDB): domain Bacteria; phylum Bipolaricaulota; class Bipolaricaulia; order RBG-16-55-9; family RBG-16-55-9; genus S012-72. Next base: position 2,620 of record WFPR01000217.1, on the reverse strand, counting down.
ACTTGAGACGACGTCGCTCTCAAGACGCCAGCGGAGGCCCGACCCTCCGTCTCAAAGGCGGGCCGTCCGCGGAAGACGGCCTGCCCCTCCTCGCCGAGCACGGTGATGCGGTAGCGGTGGCTGCCGGTCCAGCTGGGGCCCCCCTGCATGACGACGGTCAGCTCGTCATCCTTCTCGCCCAGGACGAAGAAGCCCAGCTGATCCCGCGGGATCGCGGCCAGGCCGCCCGCCCCCGCGCCCTCGGACGGCCCCTCCGGCGGGGGTGGAGGCGGCGGAGGCGGCGCCTGCCCCACGGTGAGCGTCCTCGACGCGGAGCCCTTGGCGCCGCGGTCGTCCGTCACGGTGAGCGTCACGGTGTACGTCCCGGCGCGGGTGTAGCGGGCCGTCACCCGCGGCCCCGTGATGTCGATCCGCCCGTCGCCGTTGAGGTCCCACTCGTACGCGACGATCGAGCCGTCGGGGTCGTACGAGCCCGTGCCGTCGAACGTGACGATTTGATTGACGCTCGGGTTCGATGGGCTGATCGTGAAGCGGGCCACGGGCGGCCGGTTGGGCGGCGGCTGGGGCTGCGGCGCCCGCACGGTGACGAGCTGGGTTGCGGAGCCCGTCGCGCCCCGATCGTCCGTCACGATGAGGGTGACGCGGTACGTCCGGGCTGAAGCGAAGCGGACGCTCACCCGCGCGCCGCGCAGCTCCGTCCGGGTCGCGCCCTCGAAGACCCAGCGATAGTCCACGATCGAGCCGTCGGGGTCGTACGAGCTCGTGCCGTCGAAGACGACGACTTGATTCACAACGGGGTCCGTCGGGCTGTAGGTGAAGCGGGCCACGGGCGGCTGATTCGCGGGCTGGGCCGCGACGACTTGGAAGCTGGCCGCGTCCCAGGCCCAGCGCAGCGACGGGTTGCTGAGCTGAATCCGCTGGGCGATCGTCGAGCGGAAGGCGTTCGGGTCCGTGAAGGCCGGGCTCTGAAGGCCGTGCAGCCCCAAGCTCACGGGCTGCTCGACGAGCACGGCGTGCACGTGCTCCGTCCCCGCCGGGCCGTCCACGATCAGCCCCGCCACGCCCATGAGGTCGGCCAGGCTGTACGTCCCCGCGGGCAGGAAGCTCCCAGCACCCTCCCCGCCCGTCGGGTAGAGCAGGGTGACGAGCCCCTGGGCGTCCACGTCGTAGACGTAGAGATAGCCGCCCGTGGTCGTCGTGATCGTGACGGCGATCGGGTCGCCGATGGTGTACTGGGCGCGATCCGTCCGGATGTCGACGTCGAGCGGCGGGCGCTGTTGGGCCGTCACGGTGATCTGCAGGCTGTTGTTGCCCTCGTCGGCTTCCTGCACTTGATCGAACGGGTCGACGACGGCGGTGACGGTCTCGGGGCTCGTGCTCAGGGTGCGGGTGAAGCTCAGCTGGACCGAGGCCCCGGGCGCCAGCCCCAGGACGTCCAGGCGATCCGCCCCCGACGAGTCGCGCAGCTCGACGGCGAACGGCCCTGCCGCGCCCGCGCCTTGGTTCGCGACGGTCACGGTGTAGCGCACGGGGTCGCCCACTCGGGGCGGCGCGGGCGAGACGTCGATCCGCGAGACGACGAGATCGGGGAGCTGCGGGACCTGTTGCGCCCGGACGCTGAGCTGCACCGTGTTGTTGGTCTCGTCCGACTCGTCCACGGCGTCGAGGGGATCGACCGCCAGCGTGAACGTCACGCTCGAGGCGTGGATCTGGCGCCGAAAGCTGACGTTGAGGGTCCCCCCGGCGGCCAAGCCCGAGACGCTCTGCTGCACCGCCCCGAGGGGGTCGCGCAGCTCGACCGCGAAGGGCCCCGCGTCGGCGTCGCCCTGGTTGCGGACTTGGGCGGTGACGGTGACGACGTCCCCGACGCGGGGGGCGGCGGGCGTGACCGTCGGGTTGACGATCACCAGGTCGGGCTTCCTTTGGGCGAGCTGGGCCGTCAGGTTGAGCCGCCCGGCCCCGAAGGCGGTGGCCGCGCCCATCGGGATCGCGTCGCCCTTGAGCTTCGCCTCCAGCCCGGAGGCGCCCAGCCCGGGGTTCTGCTCCAGCAGGAGGGCGGCCGCCCCCGCGACGTGCGGGGCCGCGGCGCTCGTGCCCTCGAAGGGGGTCCACTCGGGCGTCGAGACGGTCACGGAGCTGGGGCCGACCAGGTCGGGCTTGAGCCGCCCGTCGGTCGTCGGCCCCCGGGAGCTGAACGGCTCGATCGGCCCCGTGGTCCAGTTCGACCAGCGGACGGCCCCTACGGCCAGGGCGCACGAGCAGTCCGCGGGCGTCACGATGCTCCCCTGCGACACGAACGGCGAGAGGTCCTGATGCAAGTTGAAGAGGGCCAGCGGCTTGGGCGAGGAGACGTTCGCAGCCCGCACCCGGATCTCGTACGGCCCCGTGGTGGGGGCCGTGAAGAAGAGGCTCTCCGTGGGGGGCTGGGCGCCGTTCTGGAGGCGCTCCGAGGCGGCGACGATCGCGCCGAAGCGGTCCACGACGTAGAGGTCGTAGTCCTGGGCGGAGCGGGGCCAGTCGCGCCAAGTGAGATACACGGCGACGGGCTGGCCCGCCTGGGCGGTGAACGTCAGGCCCTCGCGCCCCGGCGCGAACTCGACCCAGCCGTCGCCGTCCCCGT
>WFPR01000216.1 GCA_015487455.1 Candidatus Bipolaricaulota bacterium | reverse complement strand
TATAAGAGACAGCTCCTCGGCGGGGGGCTGAGGGGGCTGGATGGCCTGCACGTAGATGTCGACCCCGGCGACCGTGAGCCCGGTCATGCCCTCGACCTCCTCCTTGACGCGCCGCTGGATCCGGCGCGCCACCTCGTGGACGGGCTGGCCGTAGCGCACCGCGATGGTCATCGTCACGTGGACGCCCTCGGGGCGAAGCTCCACGTGAACGCCCTTCTGGCGGCCGCCGAAGACGCCCGCGAGGTCGCCGAGCTTCCCCTTGCCCTCGCCGACGACGCTGACGTCGAGGCCCTCGATCCTTGAGACGGCCTGGTGCACCAGCGCGCTCAGCACCGGCTCCGTGAAGGTGATCTTGCCGAGCTCGTCGACCAGCTCGTTGGCCCTCCGCGGCGCCGATTCTGATTGCGATCCCGATCCTGACCCTGACCCCGGCCCCGTCTCCAGGGGGTTCTCCGCGTTCCTCATGGGCATCCGCTCCTTCGTCTTGGTCTCGTCCCGTTCAGGCGGGGAGGTGGCGTCCGTCCAGTGCAGTGTACCACGCTAGAGGCCCCAGAGCCACGCGATGTACAGCGGGGTGAGCAGGGCCAGCAGCGCGTTGAGCGGGCCGCCCACCCGCAAAAAATCCGTGAACTTGTAGCCGCCGGGGCCGTAGACCAGGGTGTTCGTCTGGTAGCCCACGGGCGTGGAGAAGCTCGTCGAGGCCGCGAACAGGATCGCGAGCACGGCGGCCCGCGGGTCGATCCCCAGGGCCTCCGCGGCGGCCACCCCGACGGGGACCATCACGACCACGGCGGCGTTGTTCGAGATCAGCTCCGTGAGCACCATCGTGGCGATGTAGAGCAAGAAGAGCGCCACGACCGGCGGCGCGTCCTGGGCGAGCTGGGCGGCCCAGGCGGCGACGAGCTGGGCGCCCCCGGTGCGCTCGAGCGCCAGCCCCAGCGGGATCACCCCCGCCAGCAGGAAGATCACGTCCCAGCGGATCGACTCGTGCAGCTCCGTGACCGTCAGGCAGCCCGTCAGCACCATGAGCACGCAGCCCACCACGGCCGTCACCAGGATGGGCACCCCCAGCGCGGCCAGCAGCACCACGCCCGCCAGGATGGCCAGCGCGACGGGGATCTTCTCGGTGCGGAAGGCCTCCAGCTGGACCTCCTCCGTCACGATGAAGCCGGGCTCGCGCTTGATCCGCTCGAGCGCGCTCCGCTCGCCCTGGAGCAGCAGCGTGTCGCCGACGTCGAGGCGCACCTTCCCCAGCCGCTCGCGGATCACCGCCCCGTGCTTGCGGATGGCGATCACCGTGCAGTTGTAGCGGTTGCGGAAGGCCGTCGACTCGAGCGTCCCCCCGATCAGCTCGGAGTTGGGGGCGATGACGACCTCCAAAAGCCGTAAATCCTCCCCCTCGGGCTGGCCGTGGCGCACCTCGGGGGCGAGCGCCAACCCCTCCTCGTCCTTGATCTTGAGGAGCTGCTCGCGATTGGCTCGAATGAACAGGACGTCGCCCGGCTGGAGCCGCTTGTCGGCCAGGGGGTAGCTCAGCCTCTGTCCGTCGCGGAGGATCTCGAGCACGTGGATGTCGAAGCGGCGGCTCAGCCCGCTCTCGGCCAGCGTCTTGCCCACCAGCGGCGAGTTCTCCAGCACGACGACCTCCGCCAGGTAGTCCCTCAGCTGGTATTTTTCAGCTACGTCGGCCGCGGCCGGTCGCTCGGGCAGCAGGTGGCGCCCGACGAGCAACAAGTACAGCGCGCCGGTGGCGAAGACGAGCAGCCCGATCCCGCTGAACTCGAAGAGCCCGAAGGGCCGGTAGCCCTCTTGCGCCAGGAGGGCGCTGGCCAGGATGTTGGCGCTCGTCCCGATGAGGGTGAGCACGCCGCCGAGCTGCGAGGTGTACGAGAGCGGGATGAGCAGCTTCGAGGGGGCGCGGCGCTGCTGCTGGGCCAGCGTCACCACGAACGGGATGAGGATGGCCACGATGGCCGTGTTGTTGAGGACGGCCGAGATCGGACCGGCCAGCCCCATCACGAGCAGCAGCTGCTTGAGCTCACCCCCCTGCGCCCAGCGCCCGCGGGCGACCCGCCGGGCCAGCCAGTTGACCATCCCGGTGCGCTGGATCGCCCCGCTCAAGATGAACATGGCCAGCACGGTGATCGTGGCCGGGTTGCTGAACCCGGCGAGGACCTCCTCGGGCCGCAGGCCCAGCCAGGGGCCGAGCACCAGCATCACGGCCAGGATCGAGAAGGCCACGAAGTCGATGGGGAACAGATCGAGGGCGAAGACGACCAGCGCGCCGAGCAGCAGGGCGAACACGAGGGCGATCTCCAGCGTCATGGGCGGGTTTCTCGTCTTTGAGTTTGAGTTGAGCTATTCCTGGCGGACCGCCTGAAGCGTTCGGGCGTGCTCGTCGTGCCAGGCCAGCGTGCGCCGCAGGCCCGCCTCCAGGGCGACGCGGGGCTCATACCCCAGCTCCCTCCGGATCTTCTCGATCGAGAAGTGGCGGTGGTGGCCCATGGCCTTGATGACCTCCCAGCGCAGCGCCGAGGGGACCGAATAGCCCAGGAGGTCCCCGAGCGCGCTCACGGCGCGGGCCACCCCGTACGCCAGCGGGTAGGGCACGCGGACGCAGCGCAGCGGGCGATCGAGCGCCCGGGCGAAGACGCCGAGGACCTCGCGGACGGTGCGCCGGGCCCCGTCGGTGACGTTGTAGGCTTGGCCGACGGCCTCGCGGGCCTCGGCGGCCAGCAGGAGCGCTTCGACGACGTCGCCGACGTAGACGAGGTCGATGAGCGCCCGGCCGCCCCGCACCAGCCAAGCCCGCCCGCGCGCCGCCAGCTCAAGGAGCGCGGGCAGCAGGTGCCGGTCGCGGGGGCCGTAGATGAGGCAGGGCCGGACGATCACCGCGGGCAGGCCGTAGCGCTCGTGGTAGCGCATCACGGCCCGCTCGGCCTCGATCTTCGACCAGGAGTAGAGCCCGTCGGCCCGCAGGGGCGTCCGCTCGTCGGCCCCGTCGTGGTCGCGGTAGCCGTAGACGTCCACGGTGCTGACGTGCACCAGGCGCTCGACGTCGCCCTGCAGGCACGCGTCCAGCACGTTGACCGTGCCCTGGACGTTGTCCCGATAAAACTGCTCTCGACGCCCCCCCAGGGGCGGGCGGGCCGCGCAGTGGAAGACGACGTCCGCGCCCTCCGCGGCCCGGCGGAGCGCCCGGCGGTCGCCCAGCTCCCCGATCACGAGCTGAACGCCCTGGACCTCCCCAAGCCAGCCGCTGGGGCTGTGAGGCCGGACCAGCGCGCGCACCCGCCAGCCCTCCTCGACCAGCCGCTCGGTTAAGTGGCTCCCGACCAGCCCCGTGGCCCCCGTCACCAGCGCCGTCGGCCTCCGCACCCTCATCGTGCCCTCGATCCCGTCCCCTCCGCTCGCGGCTCGCTTAAGCAGGGTAGCAAAGCGGGCGGAAGCCGGGCAAGTCGGGCTCGATTTGGAGCCTCACGCTTGCTGGGTTTGGGCCCGCTTGGCCCTCAGGGCCTCGGCCGCGAAGCGGGCCAGCTCGTCGAAGACCTTCTCAATGTGGGCCTCGCGCTCCTGGGGGTCGAGCCGGAGGTGCGCCTCGACGCGGGCCTGCACGGCCTTCAGGGCTTCGGGGTCGGCATGGGGTTCCACGTGCTCGAACAAAAGCTCGTGGGCGCGCTTGCGCTCCATCGCTTCAAGGCCGTCGAGCATCTGGCGGTGGGGCGTCCCCTCCCAGATGCTCAGGATCATGGCCTCGCGCAACCAGCGCTCGACGGGGTACTCGTGGAGCGCTCCCGCGCCGCCGTGCGCCTCCATGGCCCACTTCGCCGCCTGGATCGCCCGCTCCGCCGTCCAGTACTTCGCCAGGTGGGCCACCAGGCGGAAGAGGTGGTAGCGCTCAGAATAGCGCGGGGTCTCACGCCAGACGTCGTTAAGCAGCCGGACGGCCTCCCAGGCGAGCGCGAACGCCCGCTGAAGCTCCTCAACGCGCGCCTCAAGCTGCCTGCGCAGCAGCGGGTGCTCCAGAATGGGCTTGCCAAACGCGACGCGCTTCTCGGCAAATTCCAGCGCTTCCGCGAGGCAGCGCTGCATGAGCGCCACGCTCCCGACGCCGTTGGCCACCCGGGAGATGTTAAGCACCTCTAAGATGAGATAAATGCCGTGCTCGAGCTTCCCTAACAAAAACGCCTCGCTCTCGCGCAGCTCTACCTCGCCCGTGGGCACGGCGCGGGTGGCGATCTTGTCCTTCAGGCGTCTGATGAAATAATTCAGCGAGCCGTCCTCGCGGTGCCTGGGGAGCAGGAAGAGCGCCAGCCCGCGGACGCCTGGGGGCGCGCCCTCCGGCCGGGCGGCGACCACGGCCAGCTCCGCCCCGGCGTTGCTGGCGAAGTATTTTTCGCCCTCCAGGGCCCAGCGCTCGGCGTCCAGGGGCACGGCGACCGTCTCGACCCCGGAGCCCAGGTCGGAGCCGCCCTTGGCCTCCGTCATCCACGTGGCGCCCTGCCAGACGCCCTCGTCCCTGCGCAGCAGTGGGGGCAGGAAGCGCGCCTTGAGCGCCTCGGAGCCGTACTTCTCGAGGGGCACGGCCGTCGCGAGCGAGACGGTGTACGGGCAATACAGCCCGGCGTCGAAGAAGGCCGTGACGTACCCCAGAAGATAGAAGGGCAGCAGCGAGCCGTCTTGGAAGACGCGCCAGACGACCCCACGCTTGTAGCCCTCGTGGAGCATGCGCCGGTAGTCGGGCGGATACAAAATCTCATCGACGCGGTTCCCCCAGCGGTCGAACAAGCGCAGGGGCGGCGTGCTCAGCTTGTCCACGGCCTCCGAGATCGCGAGCCCCTCCTCCCGCCACCACGCCTCGTAGTCGCGCAAAACGTCCTCGTAGGGGACGTCCCCCAGCGTTGCCCGCAGGAAAGCCGTGGGCGAGCGCAGCGTTTCAAGGTCCATAGAGACACCTCCCGAAAGGAATAGTGAAAGATCCGCTCGCTCGATGTCAACTCCCCCGAGAGACGGTCGCCTGCTGGGGATTCGGAGACGAACGAAAACATCAT
>WFPR01000215.1 GCA_015487455.1 Candidatus Bipolaricaulota bacterium | reverse complement strand
GTCCCATGCATAGCCCCTTACGAGTGTATAGATTACTTTCACCGAATCGTGACGATAGCGCTCCTCTACGCGGCTGACTCGTTAAAGGATTTTACTGCACTACAACTGCTTGGAGAAGCTTATCGCGATGTTGTGAGGCTTTCGTACGAGGCTCTCAAGGCCGCGCCTGGCTTTCTCTATTTTAGAAGCTTCGTCATCGCCTCGATCGTGAGTGAGCTAATAGATATGCTCAGCTGGATGACGGATTACTCCCAACCCGTCGATGAGCTAAGACATCGGGCTGAAAGGGTCTACGGGACGATGCTGATGATGCAACGAGCCCTTCAAAGGGGTCAGACGCTTTATGGGATTCTCGAGGAAAAATACGCTTATGGAACGTGGCATGGAGCAGCGCTGCGCCTGCAAGCCACACCGACTTCTGGCGATCTCCAGGCCGTAGCCCTTTTGGGAGGGGATCACTGCTCAGACTGCGGCCTTAAAATCGATGAAATTGAAGCTTGGGTGGGGAAAGCGTTGAAAGCCTTGAAAGGGGACAAGATGACCCTGCTTCGGCCATACACCCGCCTGAGGATGGTGGCCTTTGCCTTTACAAGGCCAGGAGCTCAAGGGATCGATGAGCTTCTTAGGGCTCTAAATGCCCTATACGGGCAAAGCGGCATTCCCGTCATAATCTCTTGGGTTGACGAGGACGGGCAAGCTTGGGGGAGATGCATCGGCGACCAGGGGGCTTGTGAGGCAGCTCGTCAAGCGGGATGGGGCCTGCTCCTGCCTTCAGCAAGGCCAATCCGCCTCCTGTGAGGCGCAACGATTTCACGACTCGGCCCGGCCCCGTCTCCTCAGTCCGAGCCCACGGCCGAGCGCCAGCCCCTTCGCTGCGTCGCCCGTACGTCACGTTCGGTTCAGGACTCAAGATTCAGACGTGGACGTAGAGGCGGCCTCGCTCGCCGTGGCGGGTTGCTGCTCCCAGAGGCGCCGCGAGACGATCAGCCAGCCGAAGACGAGGATCAGGATCACGCTCACGACCTGGGCGGTGCGCAGCGACTCCAGGAACGTCGTCGCCCCCGTGATGCACGCCGTGCCCGTGAGCAGGCAGAGCGCGTCCCCTCGCGTGAACTCCACCACGAAGCGCAGGGCTGAATAAAGCACCACGTACAGCGAGACCAAGAAGCCCGGCTTGAACGGCTTCGTCCGCAGCCACCAGAGCAGCCCGAAGATGAGCAGGTCGCCGACCATCTCGTAGAGCATCGAGGGGTGGAGGTGCAGCTCGGGGTACGCCTGTCCGGCCGGGGAGTTCCGCGGGAAGACGATCCCCCAGGGCAGGTCGGTGGGCGTGCCGTAGGCGTCGCCGTTCATGAAGTTGCCGAAGCGCCCGAGCGCCTGCCCCAGCACCACCGCCGGGGCGATCGTGTCGGCAAACTGCCAGAACGAGACCTTCTTCCACTTGGAGAAGATCCAGAGGGCCAGCGCCCCGCCGAGGAGCCCCCCGTGGATCGCGAGCCCGCCCTCCCAGATCTTGACGATGTCGCCCGGGTTCTGCCCGTAGTAGTCCCAGCGAAACACCACGTAGTAGAGCCGGGCGAACACGATGGCCAGGGGGATGGTGAGGAGCACGAAGTCGAGCAGGTCGTCGAGGGAGAGGGGGAGCTTGCGGCGCTTGACCTCGTGGTGCGTGAGGACGAGGCCCACGACGATGGCCACCACGTACATCAGCCCGTACCAGCGGATCTGGACGGGCCCGATCTCGACGATGACGGGACTCATGGCGTGGCTTGACCTCCTCTTGCCCTTGCTCTCGCTCTCGTTCTCGTTCCCGCTCGCGCGCCGTTCGACTCGGCTTCGGCTCGAACGCCCAAGGCTTGAAGAATTCTAGGAGATCCGGAGGGGGCCGTCAAGCGAGCTGCGCTGTGTTTGTTGAGGTGGGGTTGAGACCGGCGCCGAGCGCGCTTAACTTAGACGGGACTTAGACGGGGACCGAGGCGAAGGCTCGACGATCGAAAAACTCGAAGGGGGCGATCATGTCGGAGGAGCTGCGGCGAGAGCTGATCAACCGTCTCCACCGCCTGGAGGGCCACGTCCGCGGGGTGGCGGGGATGATCGAGCGCCAGGAGCCTGACGACCAGATCATCGTCCAGCTGGCGGCCCTGAAGGCCGCCGTCAACCAAGTGATGGCCAGGCTGCTCGAGGGGCGGCTGGACGGCTGCCTGCGGGAGGGGGGCGGTCAAGCGGCGGAGGACGTCGAGCGCCTCAAGCGGCTCCTGTCGCTGACGCTGAAGCACTACTCCTAGCGCGCTCGAGGACCTCCAAGATGTCTGGAGTCGGCTCGGCCAGGCCGTAGATCGCCGTCTTTCTCCCCAGGCGCCAGGCCCAGCCGCTGTCCCCGTAGGAGAAGTGCCACCACTCGCCCGCGTAGTTCGTGAAGCCCACGGCCGTCATGACCCGGAGCAGCAGCTCGCGGTTCTTGCGGGCCTGCGGGCTGATCTTGGGGCTGAACGTCTCGGCGGTGAGCATCCGCTCGGGGACCTCGGCGCTGTAGGGCGAGGTCATGTCGAGCTCGCGCCCGTCGGGGCCGACGATCGTGAGGTCGACGGCCCCGCCGGTGCAGTGGCCCGGCGGGGCTTTCGCGTCGGGCGGGTGGACGAAGCGGTTCGTCTGGCGCCTCAAGATGTTCTCGGGCCACTCGGGGTGCTCGCGCTTGAAGCGCTCGTACACCTCGCGATAGATGAAGCGCTGGTAGTCCAGCGTGCGGTAGGCGCTCCAGACCTTCAAGCGATAGCCCTTGGGGAGGAGCGCCTGCGCCTCGTTGAGCATCCGGGCGACGGTCTCGCGGACGAAGAAGAGCCGGGGGTTCCCCTGACGGTCGGGCTCGTCCGTGAGCACAATCTCGGGGCAGCGCTCCTTGAGCGGGACGAGCGGCTCGCCGCACTCAATGATCTGAATGCGCTCCAGCTCGCGGATCGGCTCGACGACGGAGCCCCTTCGCCGACGGCGCTTGCGCTTCCCCTGCATGTTCGTAGGGCACACATTACTTGATCCCCACCCCCCTTTCAAGGCCCTTTTCAAGGAAGGTTGCCTCCTTCCGGGTTAAGGTTGATAATCGCCTAAGGTGATCTCTATGGGGGGCTTAAGGGGAGCCTCGGGCACCTCGGTGTTGGCGTCGCAGGGTATGATCCTTGCCGCGCTAAGCTTTATAGTGGCTTTCTTTCTGGTCGCGCTGCTCCTGAAAGCACTTTGGAGCTTGCTTGCTCGTCACGTCTTCCCGGGGCTCGTTGAACGAGGGCTCGTTCAACGCAACTTGCGCTACTCCACATCTCTGCGTTTTGTCTGGTCTATCGTCGTTTGGATCGGCGTGCCCGTTGTGCTCGCGGTGCTGGCCGCTTGGCTCTTCATGGCGTCCTCGCGCAGCCCGATCGCTGGCTTCACGTTTGGGATCTATTTTAGCCTCTTTGGTGTTCCGCTTTTGCTCGCGTACTTCGTGCTGGCGGGCGCCCTTTGGCTCCAATGGTGCTGGAGCCGAATCGGGATGGAGCTGTTTCAAGGAGCCTTCGAGCGGGGGGTGCTTCCAGGGCGCTTGAGGTACACCTCCGCAGCCTTGATCATGCTCGTTGTGACCGGCATTTACGTCGTTTCGAAGCTCCCTTGGGTGATCTTGGATATCGCGGTCAAGTTCGCGCGGTGAGCGATGACGGCTCAAAAGAAGGCCCAAAAGCTCACCCCGATGATGCGGCAGTACCTCCAGATCAAGAGCCGCCATCGGGACGTCGTGCTGTTCTTCCAGCTGGGGGACTTCTACGAGACGTTCTACGAGGACGCGGAGCTGTGCGCCCGCGAACTCGACTTGGTGCTGACGCAGCGCGAGGGCGCCCCGATGGCCGGGGTGCCCGTCAAAAAAGCGAGCGCTTACATCAACCGCCTGCTGAAGAAGGGCTACAAGGTCGCGCTCTGCGATCAACTCCAAGACCCCAAGGAGGCCAAGGGCCTCGTCGAGCGGGACGTGGTGCGGGTCATCACCCCGGGCACCGTGCTCGACGACGACGCGCTCGAGCCCGGTCGGGGGCACTACCTCGTGGCCCTGTACGGCGACAAGCGGGTCGGGCTGGCCTACGCGGACGTCTCGACGGGCGAGTTCCGCGCCACGGAGGTCGCGTCGCCGGAGGAGGCCCGGCACGAGCTGGCCCGGCTGCAGCCCGCCGAGCTGGTCCTGCCCGAGGGCCTCGCGCTTGAGCTCGACTTTAGCCTTAATGCTGAAGCCCGAGACGTCGGGCGCGCCCCGGCGCTCACTTCCCGTCCCCCGCACGAGTTCTCGCCCGACATCCTCAAGGAGCACTTCGGGCTGATCTCTCTCGAGGGCTTGGGGCTCACGGATCGGGCGCTGGCGGCCAGGGCGGCCGGGGGGCTGCTCGCCTATCTCAAGGAGACGCAGAAGGAGGGCTTGCAGCACTTAAGCGCCCCGACGTTCTACTCCACGCTCGAGTTCCTGCAGCTCGACCCCTTCACCCAGCGCAATTTGGAGCTGGTGCAGGAGCTGCGCACCGGCGAGGGGAAGAACACCCTGCTGAGCGTCCTGGACGAGACGGTCACGGGGATGGGGGCGCGCCTGCTCCGCCGCTGGCTGCTGGCCCCCCTGCTCGACCGGCGGGCCATCGAGGCGCGCCTCGACGCCGTTGAGCTGTTCCACCAGAACGAGCTGGCCCGCCGCGAGCTGCGCGATCTTCTCGCGCAGGTGCACGACGTCGAGCGCCTGGCCGGGAAGCTCGGGACCCGCCGGGCCACGCCCCGCGATCTCCTGGCGCTGGGGCGGTCGCTCGAGCGCCTCCCCCAGCTCAAGGCGCAGCTGCGGGCGCTGCTCGATCGCGCTCAAAGCGCTCAACGCCCTCAACGCGTCCCCAAGCGCCTCCACGAGCTGCTCCAAACGCTCGAGGGGCTGCGGCTCGAGGAGGTCGCGCGGGAGCTGCGCGCGCTGCGCGACGACGCGCCCCTCACCCTCAAGGAGGGCGGCATCTTCCGCGAGGGCTGCCTGCCCGAGCTGGACGCGCTCAAGGCCCAAGAGCGCAAGTACAAGCAGAAGATTCTGGAGCTCGAACAGCAAGAGCGCGAGCGCACCCAGATTCCGTCGCTTAAGGTGGGCTACAACACCGTCTTCGGGTACTACATTGAGGTGACCAAGGCGCACACGAATCGCGTGCCCTCGAATTACATCCGCAAGCAGACGCTCACGCAGGCCGAGCGCTACGTCACGCCGGAGCTCAAGAGCTACGAGGAGAAAATTCTATCGGCCCAGGAGCGGGCTCAACGCTTGGAGTACGAGCTGTTCTGCCGGCTGCGGGATCGGGTGGCGGCCCGGGTGGACGAGGTCAAGCGGCTGGCCCAGGCACTGGCCGAGCTGGACGTCTACGCGGCGCTGGCGGAGGTGGCCAAGAGGCGGGGCTACGCACGGCCCGCGTTCACGGACAAGCGCGAGATCCACATCGAGGAGGGGCGCCACCCCGTGATCGAGGCCGTCCAGAAGGAGCCGCCGTTCGTGCCCAACGATCTTCATCTCGACGAGGACGAGACGCTGGTGGTGCTCACCGGCCCCAACATGTCGGGGAAGTCGACTTGGTTGAGGCAGAACGCGCTGAT
>WFPR01000214.1 GCA_015487455.1 Candidatus Bipolaricaulota bacterium | reverse complement strand
TCAGATGTGTATAAGAGACAGCCCCCGCCCGGCGAAGCCCCCCACGGCCACCACGTCGAACGTGTCGACCAGCTCTAAAGAATAGTCGCGCTTCCACTTGATCCAGCTCCACTCGCGCGCCCCCGCCCGATAGACCGAGTCGGGCGCGCAGCTCTTGGCGAGGATCCCCTCCAAGCCCCGCTCGACGGCCTCCTCGAAGAACGCCTCGATCTCTTCGGGGTCTCGCGACACCAGCCGGGCGGTCAGGTCGAGCCGGGGCGAGCGCCTCACGATCCGCTCGAGCACGGCCCGCCGCTCCGGGTAGGGCGCGTCGATGAGGCTGCGGCCGTCGACGTATAAAACGTCGAAGAGCAGCAGCTTGACGGGGATCTCCTTCACGTAGCGCTCGACGTCGTACTTGCGCCGACGGCTCATCAGCACCTGGAAGGGCTGAAATTGATCGTCGGTGCCGGGAACCAGCGCCACGACCTCGCCCTCGACGATGGCCTCCCTCGCGGCCAACCCTTGGCGGATCGCCTCGACCACGTCGGGGTACTGATGGGTGATGTTCTCCAAATTGCGCGAGAAGATGACGACCTCGTCGCCCGCCTTGTGGCACTGGACCCGCTCGCCGTCGTACTTCCACTCGACGGCGAAGCCGTCCGGCATCTTCTCGAAGATCTCCTCCAGGCGCTGGACCCGCTGGGCGGCCATCATCTTGATGGGGTGGCCGACTTGAATCTTAATTTCGGCAAGCCCGTCGAGCCCCTTCTCGGCGACCTTCTTGGCGACCAGGCCGACGTCGCCGCATAGGTTGTAGGCCCGCTCGAGCCGGGGCTTGTTGCGCTTCGAGCCCGTGAACGCCACGGCCAGGGCGTTCAACAGCGTCATGGTCCCCGCGCCCAGCCGCAGGGTCCCCAGCGCGATCCGCACCAGATATCGGGCCTCGCGGGGCGTCGCCTGCCTCAACAGATCGGCCAGCAAGTTGAGCTTGGCCTCCTGGGAACCCACCCCCGCCTGGCGGGCGACCTCCAACAGCCTTTCGTGAACGGAGCGGACGGTAAGGGCATCGCCGGAGCCCGCTCCGCCTTGGCCCGCCAGCACGGCCTCCGCGACCAGGCCGTAGTCGCCCTTCTCGATGTAGAGCTTCTCGATCTCCTCGCGGGGGCGGCCCGAGGCGCGGGCGATCGCCTCGGCCATCAGCCGCTCGCCGATCTGCAGGTTGACGTCCTCGTATTCCGCCGCTAAATCCCCCTGCACGAAGTAGCAGACGAGGTCGATGACCTCGGGGGGCGTGCGCCGGAACAGCCCCGCTAAGATCTCGACCATCTCGTTGCCCGAGGTGGTCGCCTCGAGCTTCTCGAACGTCTCGACCAGATCGCGGAAGGGCAGGTCTCGGGCAGCCATGGCCGCCCCATTGTACGCGGCCCGAAGCGAGGCCGTCCAGCCGCCCCCGCCGGGCGCTTGGCCTTCCCCTTGCCGGGGGCTACAATCTGCCCTTAAGGCAAAAGGGGTGATGACGATCGCATGCGCGCGATGACCGAAGCCCAGCTGGAGGCGCTCCGGAAGCTCCTCGGACCCGAGAAGGTTTCCCAAAACGAGTCGGAGCTCAAGGTCCACGCCCGCGACGAGGGGGGGCAGATCGAGAGCCCGCCCGACTGCGTCGTCTACGCGGAATCCCGCGACGACGTCGTCAAGGTGCTCCAGTTCTGCAACGATGAGGGGATCCCCGTCGTGCCCTGGGGGGCCGGGACGAGCCTGGAGGCAAACCCCGTCGCGCTCTACGGCGGCGTCTGCCTCGATCTCTCGCGCATGAACGCCATCAAGGCGCTTCGCCCCGAGGACTTCCAGGTCACGGTGGAGCCCGGCGTGGTGCACTACGAGCTGAACAAGAAGCTCAGCAAGCACGGGCTCTTCTTCCCGCCCGATCCCGGCGCGCCCGCGACCATCGGGGGCATCGTGGCGAACAACGCCGCGGGCATCCAAGCCGTCAAGTACGGCTCCGTCAAGCACTACGTGCTGCAGCTCGAGGTGGTTTTGGCGAACGGCGAGGTGCTCCGCTGCGGCTCGCGCGCGATGCGCAGCTCCTCGGGCTACGATCTGGTGCACTTATTCGTGGGCTCCGAGGGCACCTTAGGCGTGTTCACCGAGATCACGCTCAAGCTGGTGGGCCTGCCCCCGGAGGTCTCGGCGGCCGTCGCCTCGTTCCCCGCCCTGGAGGGCGCGACCCGGGCCGTGGTGGAGCTGGTGCAGGCGGGGCTCTCGCCCGCGGCCCTCGAGCTGATGGACCCCATCACCGTGCGCGACATCAACGCGTTCAAGGGCTTGACGTTGCCGGAGGCCCCGACGCTCTTCTTGGAGTTTCGGGGCAACGGCCCCGAGGTGGCCGAGGACGTGCGCCTGGCGCGGTCCATCTGTGAGGGCAACGGCTGCACGCGCTTCGAGAGCGTGGTGGGCCGGGAGGCGCGCGATCGGCTCTGGGAGGCCCGCCACCACGCCTACTACGCCTCGGCGGCGGCCAACCCCGGCAAGCGGGCGATCATCACCGACGTGGCCGTCCCCATCAGCAAGTTCCCCGAGATGGTCGAGTTCGCCCGCGGGAAGCTGGAGGAGTTCGGGCTGGGCGGGCCCATCCTGGGCCACGCCGGGGACGGGAACTTCCACGTCGGGATCTTCTACGGCGACGAACAAGAGCGGGCCAAGGCCCAAGCCGTGAACGAGGCGATCGTGCTCAAAGCGCTCGAGCTGGGCGGGACGGCCACGGGGGAGCACGGCGTCGGCGTGGGCAAGATCAAGTTCATGCCGAGGGAGCACGGCGCCAGCTACGGCTGGATGCGCCGGATCAAGGAGCTGTTCGACCCCAACGGGATCTTGAACCCCGGCAAGGTCTTCCCCCTGGAGGCGGATCGCGCGCCATGACGCTTGAAGCTGAAGACAAAGCTAAGGACAAAGAGCCGCCCCTCCCGGTCACGTACGAGGACGTCCGGGCCGCCCACGAGCGGCTGCGGGGCGTGGCCCACCGCACGCCCGTCCTCACGTCCCGGACGCTCAACGCCCTCTGCCGCAACGAGGTCTTCCTCAAGTGCGAGCTCTTTCAGCGGACGGGCTCGTTCAAGTTCCGCGGGGCGTACAACGCGCTCGCCCAGCTGAGCCCCGAGCAGAGGCGCCGCGGGGTGGTCGCGTTCTCGTCGGGCAACCACGGGCAGGCCGTGGCCCTGGCGGGGAAGCTCCTAGGCATCCCCACCGTGATCGTGATGCCCCGAAACGCGACCCGGGTCAAGGTCGAGGCCACCCGCGGCTACGGGGCCGAAGTTGTGCTGTACGACCCGGACGAGACGGAGCGCGAGGCGCTCGCCCGGAGGCTCGTCGAGGAGCGGGGGCTCACCCTCATCCCGCCGTTCGACCATCCGCACGTCATCGCGGGCCAGGGGACGGCGGCCAAGGAGCTGCTCGAGGACGTCGGCCCCCTTGACTATCTCCTCGTGCCCGTGGGCGGGGGTGGGCTGCTGGCGGGCTCGTTGCTCAGCGCCCGGGCGCTCGCGCCCCGGTGCCGCGTCTACGGGGTCGAGCCCGAGGCGGGCGACGACGGCGTCCGCTCGCTTCGGACGGGCACGCTCCAGCGCGTCGAGAACCCGCAAACGATCGCCGACGGCGCGAACACGCCCTCGCTGGGGCGGCTCCCGTTCGCGATCATCAAGGAGCTGGCGGCGGGGATGCTCACGGCCCCCGACGAGGAGCTGGTGCGCGCCATGCGCTTCCTCTGGGAGCGCTTGAAGCTCGTCGTGGAGCCGACGGGCGTCCTGGGCCTGGCGCCCCTCCTCCACGGGCGACTGGGGATCGAGGGGCGGCGCGTCGGCGTGATCATAAGCGGCGGGAACGTCGACGTAAGGCGAGCCTGCGAGCTGTTCGCCCGCTTTGCCTAGGCGTCCCGCCCCCGCCCCCGAGATCGAGATCACGAGGTCACCAGAGCCGCAGGCCCGCAACCGGGTTGAGCTGCTCCAGCAAGCGAGCCAAGGGCGGCCCATAGGCGATCGCCACGAGCAGAACGGCCAGCGCGAACCAGAGGCCGAGGCGATCGAGCGCCCTTCCCAGCCGCCGCCCGTCGGCGTTCGAGACGGCCTCAGCAAGGGGGAGCGGGGCTTCGAGCAGCGCCGGCTCCCGTCGGCGCGGCAGGAGCAGCCCCAGCATCACGCCCACCCAGAGGACCAGCGCCAGCAGGAGCACGACGCCGCCCACAGCGTTCAAGAGCTTGGGGAGGGTCAGGGCCGGGTCGGCGTACGCGTCCGGCGGCGCCCCGACGATGTAGGAGCGGCGGGGCACCCCGAGCAGCCCGGCCCAGTGGAGCCCCAATCCCAGGAGCAGCATCCCGCCGAACCAGAGCCAGACGGCGGTCAACCCCAGGCGCTTCTGGCCCTCGGAGACGGGCTTCCCGGTGAGCTGGGGGACGAGCCAGAAGAGGGTCCCCAGCGCCGTCAGGGTCACAAAGGTAGCCACCTGGAGGTGGAAGTGGCCCGGCACCCAGGCCGTGTTGTGGACGACGTAGTTGAGGGTGAAGCTGGCGTTCACGATCCCGCCCGCCCCGCCGGGGATGAACGCCAGCAGCCCGAGCACGGGGGCCGCGAAGGCGGGCTCCCGCCAGGGGAGGGTCCGCACCCAGCCGAGGAGCCCCCGCCCGCCGCGCAGACGCCCGGCCAGCTCCAGGCTGGCCGCCACGGTGAAGGCCGTGATCAAGCTGGGGACGGCCACCGCCATCGTGAGCACCGAGTGAACGCCCTTCCAGAAGGGCGAGATGCCGGGATCGGCAAACTGGTGGTGGAAGCCCACCGGCGTCGAGAACAGCAGGAAGAGTAGGAAGACGATCCGGGCCATCGGGTCGGAGACGAGCCGTCCCCCCGCCTGCTTGGGCAGCACGGCGTACACGATGGTGTAGGCGGGCAGGAGCCAGAAGTAGACGATCGGGTGCCCTGTCCACCAGAAGAGGGTCCGCGCGAGCAGGGGGTCGACGCCCTCGATGAGCCCCAAGGCCCAGGGCACCAGCAGCACCGTCACCTCCAGGACGAGCCCCAGCGAGGCCAGCAACCACATCAGCCAGAAGGTCACGGCCATGTACGTGACGAGCGGGGTAACGCGGCCGGGATGGGCCCGCTTCCAACGCCACCATAGCTCGAGCGCGACGTAGGCGCTCACCCAGCTCGAGAGCACGAAGAGCCCCGCCCCGGCGTAAAAGGCCCAGTGGCCCTTCAGCGGCGGGTAGAACGTGTACAGCACCGTCGCCTCGTCGGCGAGCAGCGGGACCGCCGCCGTCAGCAGCCCGACGACGGCCATCCCCCAGGCGAGCCAGAACGCCTTCATACGGGGCCGCAGCCCCAGCTCCTGGGCGGGCAGGTAGACCATCACGGCCTGGGCGAAGAGCTGGGTGAAGACGATCGCGTTCAGCACCCCGTGGAGGGTGAGCCCCTGGTAGTAAGAGTTCAGGAAGGGGAGGAGGCGGCGCAACAAGGGGTAAGCGTCGAGGCCGCCGTAGTTGAGGGCTTGAAAGGGCCCGAAGAGGCTGCCCACCACGAACACCACGAAGCCCAAGGCCAAGAAGTACAGCGTCGCTCGCTTCTCAGGGTGGGCCGAGTAGTGGGCGCGGAGGTCAACGGCCATCGCCCTCAACCGCCTCCCCCTGCGATGGGACGACGATCAGGCGCCCGAACATCGTGTGGTGCCCCAGCCCGCAGTATTGGTTGCAGACGACGCGGTACTCCCCCGCCCGCCTGAACGTGAAGCGGACCACCGCGACCCGGCCGGGGATCACCTCGACGTTGATGGGCGTGCCCTCGACGTGGAAGCCGTGGATCACGTCGGGACTCGTGATCTTGAACGTCACCTCGGCCCCTTGGGGCACCTCGATCGGGTTCGGCTGGAACCCGAAGGCGAAGGCCAGCGCGTGGACGGTGTAGCGCCCCGGCGCCGTCTTCACGACCAGGCGGGCGGGGTCGGCCCAAGGGCCCTCGACCCGCACCCGAGCGGGGTCGACCCGCTCCGCCTCCCCGTGGGGGACCACCCCCGCGAGTTGCCCCCCCAGGGTATACCCAATCAGCGCCAGGAAGAGGACGAGCATCCCGAGGGCGAAGGCGATCCAGCCCCGTTCGTACGTCAGCACCCGGCGATGCAGCTCGTGCTCGTCCATGAGGGACTCACCCGCCCTGCGCCAGGAAGAGGGCGAAGATGCCAGCCCAAAAGGCCAAGATGGTCAGCACGACGACGGCCACCACGATCAGCGCGCCCTTAGGCAGGTCCTTCATGGTAGCCCCCTTCGGGGCATAGGGTAGCAGCGCTTCATCACGCCATCAAGCCCCGGCGGCCGTATCGTCGACCTCGAAGACCAGCGGGCAGAGGTAGAGCGCCCGCGCCCGCTGGAGGAGCCTCAGGCCCTCCAGGGCGTACGCATAGAAGCCTGCCGCCGTCGGGGTCGGGAGCGGGGACGGGGCCAGCG
>WFPR01000213.1 GCA_015487455.1 Candidatus Bipolaricaulota bacterium | reverse complement strand
GGATGGGGGTGGGGAGGGCGAGCGGCTCTCCCGCCAGGATTGGGCCGCCCTTGGGGTCTTCGGGCTCATCCTGATCGCCTGGGTGGCGCTCGGGGGGCGGCTCGGCCTGGGGACGATCGCCCTGGCGGGCGCCGCGCTCTACCTCATCGTGGGCCTGGTGCGCTGGGAGGACCTCAACGCGGGGGTGAACTGGGGCGTGGTCTGGGTGTACGCGGCGGCGATCTCGCTCGGCTACCGGCTGAAGGAGACCGGCGCGGCGCCCTGGCTGGCCCGGCACGCGCTGGCCCTCGTCGGGGATCAGGCCCACGGCCTCGTCCTCCTGCTGCTGATCAGCCTGCTGGTGATCGCGCTGGCGGGCCTGATGGGCAGCGGCCCGGCGGTGGCCGTCGCGGGCCCCATCACGCTCCAGATGGCCGCCCTCTCCAGCGAGAGCCTCATCGCGACGGGCTTCATCACCGCGATCTCCTCCGCCTACGCGTTCCACACCCTCATCGGGACCCCCTCCTCGATGATCGTCTACGGCAGCGGGCGCCTGCGCCCGTGGGACTTCGTGCGGGCGGGCTCTAAGCTGCTGATCCCGTCCGTTATAATCACGCTGGCGATGGCGGCCCTCTACTGGCCCCGGCTGGGGCTCGAGCCCTGAGCCCCAACGGGCCCGGGAGGCGATGCGGGAGAAAGGCGGCAAGGATGCGCAAGATCTTGGTGCCGATCGCGTACTGGGAGGGCTGTCGCCGGGCGCTCGAGCTGGGCGGGCGGCTCGCGCGGGCGCTGGGCGCCTCGCTGACGGTGCTGCACGTCGCCCCGCCGCCCCGGGGGGAGCTGCTCAACCCCGGCGTCGCCTCCGAGAAGCTCGAGGCCTGGGGGGTCGAGCCGCCGCCCTTCCAGCTGCTCCGACAGGCCGAGGCGCAGCTCAAGGGGCTGGGGCTCCTGCGGCTCGACGAGCGGGGCGAGCCCCTCGCGAAGCACGCGCTCAAGGCGCTGGCCCACGGCCTCTATGAGGTGCACCTGGTCGGCAACCGCGGTCAGGACGTGCGCTTCCGCCTGCGCCAGGGCGACCCCGTCCGCGAGATCCTCAAGGAGGCCGAGGACCCCGAGTACGACCTGATCCTCACGGGGACGCGAGGGCACCAGGGGCTCAAGCGCTGGCTGGTGGGGAGCGTGGCCCACGAGGTCGCGCTGCACGCGCCCTGCTCGGTGCTCGTCGCCAAGAACTTAAAACCCGATCAGGACCTGCTCGTCGGGGTCACGGGGCGGGAGACGGCGCGGGAGGCCGCCCGCCAGGCGGGCGAGATCGCCCAAGCCCTGGGGCGCGCCGTCGTGCTGCTCGCCGTCATCCCGGGCGAGGACGAAGGGCGACGGGAAGAGGCCGAGCGGCACCTCCGCTCGGCCCAAGGGGTGATCCCCGAGGGCGTCCCCGTCGAGCGGCGCGTCCGGGTGGGCGACCCCGTGCGGGCGCTCGTCGAGGAGGCCGGGGAGACGCACATCGTCGTGCTGGGGCGCCTCCGGCCCTCCACGGTGAAGGAGAGGCTGCTGGGGGACGTCTCGCTCAAGGTGCTGGATCGCTCGCGAGGGCCGGTGCTGATCGCCGCCCAGCCGCGGCCGCTCCCCTCCTCCCCTCCCTCCTCTTCTGCTTCTGCCGCTTCTTCTGCTTCTGCCGCGTCCGCGGGGCCCGCCGAGGCCCGGACGGCCAGCGGCGAGGGCGGGTCGGAAGCCGAGGGGACGGAGCGCTAGGGGGCGGGGCTGGGCCCAAGCGGAGGCCGCGATGCCGGTCGTCATCCCGGAGGCGACGCTCGTCCGTGACCTGATCCTGACGCTGCTGGCCGCGGCGGTCGGGGGCGCGCTGGCGCACGTCCTCCGGCTCCCGTCCTTCCTGGGGTACATCGCGGGGGGCGCGCTCGTCGGGCCGGTCGTGGCCCCGCCGGGGACGGGGGAGTTCGCCGTCATGGAGCAGCTGGCCGAGCTGGGCGTCCTGCTGCTCATGTTCACCCTGGGGCTGCAGTTCTCGCTCAAGGAGCTGGTGCGGGTGCGCGCGGTCGCGCTGGGGGGCGGGCTGCTCGGGATCCTCCTGACCCTGGGGCTCTTCGTCGGGCTGAGCGGCGCGGTCGGGCTGCCACGCCCGGAGGCGCTGGCCCTCGGGGCGGCCGTCTCCGTCAGCAGCACGATGATCATCGCCAAGCTCCTCATGGAGCGGGAGGAGCTGGAGACCGTCCACGGGCGGCTGGCCATCGGCACCCTGCTCGTGGAGGACCTGGCCGTGGTCGTGATGCTCTTCCTGCTCCCGGCGCTGGCCACGGGCCCGGAGGGCGCCCGCCCCCTCGACGTGCTGGCGGCGCTCGGCAAGGGGCTGGCCGTGGTGGGGCCCGTCTTCTGGCTGGCGCTCCGGGTGGTGCCGCCGCTGCTCGACCGCGTCGCCCGCGCCCGAAACGTCGAGCTGTTCCTGCTGATCACGCTGGTGCTGAGCCTGGGGACGGGGCTGGCCGCGGCCCAGCTCGGCCTCTCCCCGGCGCTCGGCGCCTTCCTCGGCGGGCTGATCATCGGCGAGTCCGACCACGTCTACGAGACGCTCGCCCGCGTCCTGCCCCTGCGCGACCTCTTCGTGGCCCTCTTCTTCGTGTCCGTGGGGATGCTCGTCGACCCCCAGCTGCTGCTGGGCAACCTCCCGCTCGTCGGGCTGCTCGTGGCCGTCGCGGTCGTGGGCAAGGGGGTGATCCGCGGCGCGCTCGTGTGGCTCTTCCGCTATCCCCCCAAGGTCGCGCTCCTCGTCGCGCTGACGTTCACCCAGATCGGCGAGTTCTCGTTCGTGCTGGGCAAGGTGGGGGCCCAGCTGGGGCTCGTCTCGCCGGGGAGCTACAACGCGCTGCTCGCCGCCTCGCTCCTGTCGATCGTCCTCAGCTCGTTCCTCTTCCGGGCCGCCCCGATCGCGTGGGCGGCCCTCGAGCGGCGCTTCCCGGGGCTGGCGGTCGAACGCGGGCGCGTCCCCGGGGGCCCCGCCGTGGCGGCGGGAGCGGAGGCCGGAGCGGAGGCCGGGGAGGGCGAGGGCCCGCCGGGATCGGAGCGGGGCCACGTCCTCGTGTGCGGCTACGGGCGGATGGGGAGCGCGGTGGGCGCGGCCCTCGAGCGCTTCGGGGTGCCCTTCGTGGTGGTCGAGCGCGACTGGGAGAAGGCCCAGCGCCTCAAGGCCCGCGGCCTCCGCGTGATCGTGGGGGACGCGGCCCAGGAGCCCGTCCTCCGGGCGGCCCGCCCGGAGGGGGCCGCGCTGGCCGTGCTCGCCCTCCCCGACTTCCCCCACGCCCGCGGGGCGGTCCGCCACCTCCGGGCGCTCAACCCCGCGCTCCCCGTGATCGCGCGGGCCCACTGGGACGAGGAGCGCGAGGAGCTGTTCCGCGAGGGCGTTACAGAGGTCATCCAGCCGGAGTTCGAGGGGGCGATCGAGCTGATCCGCCACGCGCTCCTGCACGTCGGCGTGCCCGCCCTCGAGCTGGAGGGCTACCTGCACGAGCTGCGCCAGCAGCGCTACAGCGCCCTCCTCCAGCAGTGGCTCCAGCGCGAGGACCCCCACCGGCGCCTCCAGAAGGTCCAGGAGGTCGAGATCCCGAGGGGGAGCCCGCTGGCGGGGCGCTCCCTGCGGGAGTGTCAGATCCGGGAGCGCACGGGCGTGACCGTGCTGCAGATCAAGAGGCGGAGGGGCCAGACGCTCGTCAACCCCCCGCCGGAGACGGTGCTCGAGCCGGGCGATCGCGTCCTGGTGCTGGGCACGCCCGCGCAGATCGTCGAGTTCATCGAGATGGGGCGCGCCTGCGGGTGAGACCGCGAGCGCGGGCCGTGGGCCTCCCCCGCTCGGGAGGGCGGGGAGTTGACGGCCCAGGGGCGGTCGGCTTTAATCTCGACAGATCTCTCGATTTCGCGCTTCACCGCCATCGCCGAGCAGGCGCACCAAAAAGGAGGGACGGCTCATGCGACGGGTCATCATCCTGGGCGCAGCCGGACGGGACTTCCACAACTTCAACGTCGTCTTCCGGGACAATCCCCACTACGAGGTGGTGGCCTTCACGGCCACGCAGATCCCCGACATCGAGGGGCGGCGCTACCCGCCGGAGCTGGCCGGGCCGCGCTACCCCGACGGCATCCCCATCGAGCCCGAGGCGAAGCTCGAAGAGCTCATTCAAGAGCACGACGTGGACGTCTGCGTCTTCGCGTACAGCGACGTCTCGCACCAGCACGTGATGGAGCGGGCCTCCCGCGCGATGGCCGCCGGGGCCTCCTTTTGGCTGCTAGGCCCCAAGGCCACGATGCTCGAGAGCGAGAAGCCCGTGATCTCGATCACGGCGGTGCGCACAGGCTGCGGGAAGAGCCCCACCACCCGCCGCGTCACGGACATCTTGAAGGAGCTGGGCCACAAGGTCGTCGTGGTGCGACACCCCATGCCCTACGGCGACCTGACGAAGCAGGTCGTCCAGCGCTTCGCCTCCTTCGACGACCTGGACAAGTACGACTGCACCATCGAGGAGCGCGAGGAGTACGAGCCGCACATCCGCCGGGGGAACGTCGTCTACGCGGGCGTCGACTACGAGAAGATCTTGAGGGCAGCCGAGCGGGAGGCCGACGTGATCGTCTGGGACGGCGGCAACAACGACTTCCCGTTCTTCAAGCCCGATCTGGCCGTCGTGGTGGCCGACCCGCACCGCCCCGGCCACGAGCTCACGTACTTCCCCGGCTTCGTCAATCTGCTGATGGCCGACGTCGTGGTCATCAACAAGGTCGACACGGCCGACCCGAAGAACGTTGCGATCGTCAAGGAGAACGTCAAGAGGCACAACCCGAGGGCCGTCGTCATCGAGGCGGCCTCCCCGATCACCGTGGAGAACCCCGAGGTGATCGAGGGCAAGCGCGTGCTCGTCATCGAGGACGGCCCGACGCTCACCCACGGCGAGATGGCCTACGGGGCGGGGGTCCTCGCGGCCCGGAAGTACGGCGCGAGGGAGCTGATCGACCCGCGCCCCTTCGCCGTCGACTCCATCAAGGAAACGTTCGAGCAGTACCCCCATTTGAAGGACGTTTTGCCCGCGATGGGCTACGGCGAGGAGCAGATCCGCGACCTGGAGGAGACGATCCGGCGCTCCAACGCCGAGGCCGTCGTGATCGCGACGCCCGTGGACCTCACCCGATTGATCGAGTTCAAGGTCCCGACGGCCCGGGTCGTCTACGAGCTGGAGGAGCGCGGCCCCGTCACGCTCGAGGCCGTGATCCGCGAGCGGCTCAAGCTCAAGGCAAGGGCATAACGCCATGAGTGAAAAAGCGATGAGCGAACAAGACGAGAGGAGGCTGCCGCGATGATCAAGCTCCAGGAGCTAGAGGGCCGTCGGGTGCGGGCGCTCATGGAGCTGCTGCTGCGGGCCGCCCGGCACGTCCCGCCCGACAAAGTTCGGTGGAAGCCCGAGCCCACCGCGAAGTCCGCCCAGGAGATCGTCGAGCACGTCGCCACCGTCAACGAGTTC
>WFPR01000212.1 GCA_015487455.1 Candidatus Bipolaricaulota bacterium | reverse complement strand
TGGCCACCAAGATGCGGTGCTTCCGATCCCGAAAGCCCTGGAGGGCCCGCTCCCGCTGGCTTTGGGTCTTGTCGCCGTGGAGCGCGATCGCGGGGAAGCCCCTCTTGACGAGGGCGCGGGCGACCCGCTCGGCCCCGCGCTTGGTGCGCGTGAACACCAAGACGGACTTGTGGGGCGTGATCTCCAAGAGCTTCGCAAGCAGCGCGGTCTTGAGGTGGCCCGCCACGGGGTACAGAGCCTGCGAGACGCCCTCGGCGGGCGCCGCCTCCACGCCGATGGAGACCCGCACGGGGCTCTGCATCAAGCTGCGGGCCAGCGCCTCCACCCCGCGGGCCATCGTGGCCGAGAAGAGCAAGTTCTGCCGCCGGGCGGGCAGCTCGCTCAAGATCCGCCGGATGTCGGGCAAAAAGCCCATATCGAGCATGCGATCGGCCTCGTCCAGCACCAGGACCTCGAGGTCGCAGAAGCGAACGTTCCCGCGCCCCAGGTGGTCGAGCAGGCGACCCGGGGTGGCGATCACGATGTCGGGATGGGCACGGAGGGCCTGCACCTGCGGCCCGATCGCGACGCCGCCGTAGAGGACGACCGATCGAAGCTTGAGAAAGCGCCCATAGGTCCGGACGCTCTCCTCGACCTGGAGGGCCAGCTCGCGGGTGGGGGCGAGCACGAGGCCCCTTGGCCCTCTCGGCTTTGTGTCGGAGGGGCGAGCAAGGCGCTCCAGAACGGGGAGCACGAACGCGGCCGTCTTACCCGTCCCGGTCTGGGCGGTGGCGATCACGTCCTTGCCCTCTAAAATGGGCGGGATGGCTTGCCGTTGGATGGGCGTCGGCTCCGTATAGCCCGCCCGTTCGACTCCGTTTACGATGGGCTCCGAGAGCCCCAAGTGGGCAAATGGCAAAGTGAAAAGCTCCTTTCAAAAGCACAATGGCTTGGCCATTTGGATTTGGGCGAGCTTGAACTCTACGCGGACACCTCGGGAGGGAGACCGGCAGGCAAGCTCGCAGTTCTTCGTTCATCGAGCTTTACTATACACGAAGTCCTGAGGAAAAGCAAACGGCGGGGACGCGACGCCCGTTCTTGTGGGCGAAGCGGGCTTGAGGCTATCATCCTTCGAGATGGCCCCTCAGAGAAAGCGTCTGGACGTCTTGCTGGTCGAACGGGGCCTGGCAAAGAGCCGAACGCAAGCTCAGCGGTTGATTGAAGCGGGCCAGGTGCTCGTCGACGGGCAGCTCGTCGACAAGCCCGCTCAGCCCGTGCCCCCCGACGCCTCCGTTGAAGTAAAAGAGGGGCCCCGCTACGCGAGCCAGGGAGGCTACAAGCTGGAGAAGGCCCTGCGCGCCTTTCGCGTTGACGTCGCGGGCAAGGTCTGTCTCGACGTGGGGGCGTCCACCGGCGGCTTCACGGACTGTCTGTTGCAGCACGGGGCCCGGCGCGTGTACGCCGTGGACGTGGGGCGAGGGCTGTTGGACTGGAAGCTGCGCCAAGACCCCCGGGTAGTGGTGCTCGAGGGCGTCAACGCCCGCTATCTCACCGTAGAGCGCGTGGGGGAGCCCGTGGACGTGGCCACGGTGGACGTCTCGTTCATCTCCGTCAAGAAAATTCTGCCCGCGCTCCGGGGGATCGTGAGGCCGGGCGGCGACATCATCGCGCTGATCAAGCCCCAGTTCGAGGCGGGGCGGGCGCACGTCAAGAAGGGTGTCGTCAAAGACCCCGAGGTCCACGAGCGCGTGCTGCGCGAAATCGCAGAGTTCGCGGAGCGCGAGCTGGGGCTTTCTGTGATCAACGCGACCCACTCGCCCCTCAAGGGACCCGCGGGGAACATCGAGTTCCTCCTGCACGTTCTCAACGAGCCGGGGCGCTCGCGGGCGATCGACTGGTCCGCCTTGGTGAAGAAGGCGCACGAGGAGCTTCACGCATCCTGAAGCAAGCGGTTGGCGTCGGACCGGGCGTGGGCCGTCGTCGCAGCCCGGGGCACCTCGACCTCAACCGTCGTGATGAGGACGGGAGCCTCGGGGTTCAGCTCCCCCTCCTCCAGCTCCTCGAGGTACGCCGTGATGGCTTGACGGATGTTGGTCAGGGCCTCTTCATAGGTCTCCCCCTGGGAGACGCATCCGGGCAACGCGGGCACCTCGAC
>WFPR01000211.1 GCA_015487455.1 Candidatus Bipolaricaulota bacterium | reverse complement strand
TGGACAACCTCACCGCCGTGCTGGACTTAAACTGGATCCAGAACGACGACTTCGTGTTCAAGGAGACGGAGCTTCTCCCCGTGGCGGCCAAGTGGGAGGCCCACGGCTGGGCCGTCATCGGGGAGGAAGTGCCGTACGATCAACGGACCCCTGAGAAGCTCAACGGCCACGACTTCGAGTGGCTCTCTTGGGCATTTCGGGAGGCCAAGGCCGTCCAGGGCCGGCCCGCGATCATCATCGCGAACACCCTCAAGGGCAAGGGCATCCCCGAGATCGAGGACGACCCAGCCTGGCACGCCAAGGCCCCCACCCCCGAACAATATGAGCGCTGGATGCAGCTTCTCCGACAAGAGGAGGAGAGGCTGAAGGCGGGTGAGCCCGTGTGATCATCAAGCACCCTCTGGACTTGGAGCGCTTCGTGGACGAGGCGGGGCAGCCCCGGCCCGTCGAAAAGAGCCATATTCGGGACGCCTTCGGCGAGGCGCTCGCGGAGCTGGGGGCCCGCTACGAGTTCGTGGTTTTAGGTGCGGACCTCGACAAGTCCACGAAGACGCTGAAGTTCCGCGATCGCTTCGGGGAGTTCGGGAAGGCACCCTGGGGGGCGAGGGGCCGCTGGATCAGCTGTGGGGTCTCGGAGGCGTTCCTGTGCGCCGCGGCGGGGGGCTTGGCGGCCCGCGGGATCAAGCCCGTGATCACCACGTTTGCCCGCTTCCTGGAGCGGGGCTACGAGCCGATCATTCAATCGCTGGCGATTCCGGGCTTCGACGCGTTCATCGTCGGGAGCCACGGCGGGATCGCCACGGGCCAGGACGGCAGCTCCGCCCAGGCCATCGAGGACTTGGCGCTGTTCCGGGCGCTCCCCGACGCCACCGTGCTCTGTCCCGCGGACGCCCACGAGACGAGGCAGGCCGTCTTCAAGGCGTTCGACGCGGAGGGGATCGTCTACTTGAGGCTCTCGCGGAACCGGCTGCCGCACCTCTTCGGCGAGTCGTACGAGTTCGAGCTGGGCGCCGTCGTGGAGCTGCTCCCCGGCGAGGGCCTGACGCTGGTGGGGACGGGCGAGACGACGTACTATGCGCTGCTGGCCGCGGCCCGGCTCCGACGAGAACGCCCAAATCTGCGGCCCCGCGTGCTGCACGCCCCCACGATCCGGCCCTTGAGCGCCGAGGCGCTGGGGCAAATCGCCCAAGACACGGATCTCTTTGTGACGATCGAGGACCACAGCCCGCGGGGCGGGCTGGGCGACGCCGTGCTGGAGGCACTCTCGGAGGCGGGTGCGCCCCGACAGGTGCTCAAGATCGGGGTGGACGTCTACGCGGAGTCGGGGACGCCCGCGGAGCTCTATCGCAAATACGACCTCGACGCCGAGGGGATCGCCCGGCGGGTGCGGGAGCGCCTCGAGCGCGGAGCCTAAGCGTGGAAGTGAGCCGTCCCCTTGGATCGGGATGAGGCGCGGGTGCCCGAAACGCTCCCTTGCCCGCCTTTACTTTAGCCTCACTTCACGTCGGGGAAGTCGGGGTTCGTCTCGGGCCAGTCGGCCGTGCCCTTCAGGTACTCGTTGCGGTAGAAGTGCACGGAGAACCCCCCGAAGCCCACCTCCTCCGCAAACGCCTGGACGGCGAGGTCCAACTCCGCGTTGAGCGCCGATTGGCCCTCCTCGAAGAACGTGACGTACTCCGGCCCGCAGCCGGGAGCGCAGTTGCTCGTCTCCACCCCTATCAGCACGAGGCCCTCGAGCCCCTGGGCGCTGGCGTACTGAACCTCATCCTCCGCCAGGCAGACGATGCCCTCGGTTCCGGGGGCTGCGGTGGCGCAGGGGTCGCCCGCGAAGTCCCTGTACGCGAGCACCACCACTTGGTCCAAGCCCAGGTCGAGGATGTGCTGATACAGGGGCTTGACGTTCCCCGAGCCCGCAGGATACTCGACGTCCAGATCCCAGGAGAAGCGAACGGCCACCCCGAGCTGGATCCCGGCCGCGTGCAGCAAGTCCCGGATGCACTCGTACATCGCGAGCATCGCTTGGAAGTCCTCCGAGGGGATGCCCGTGATGATGTCG
>WFPR01000210.1 GCA_015487455.1 Candidatus Bipolaricaulota bacterium | reverse complement strand
GTGGGGATCGGGGGCGGGCACGTGGCGCGGGTGGACGCCGTGGAGTTCGCGCTGAGGAAGGCGGGCGATCGCGCGCGGGGGAGCGTGCTGGCCTCCGACGCGTTCTTCCCGTTTCGCGACAGCGTCGATCTCGCGGCCCGGGCGGGCGTGACGGCCGTGATCCAGCCGGGCGGCTCCGTGCGCGATTCCGAGGTGATCGAGGCGGCCGACGAGCACGGCCTCGCGATGGTCCTCACGCGGGTGCGCGAGTTCCGGCATTGAGATCCCTGGACGTCTGGGTCAGCAGCTGTAGTCCAGACCACAGACGCCTGTCCCCTCATGGGGTACCGTAGGGCCGTCTCGGATGGCCCTCGTGACCTTGAGGAGGAAGGGGGAAAGGCAGAGGGGAAGGCAGGCGGGAAGGCGGGGAGGGCGGCCCCGCCTTCCCGAGGGGAATGAGGCTAGCGACCACAGAAGGGGCGTGGCGTGCCCCAAGCTGGAGCCGGACTGGGGAAAAATCCCGACCGCAGGAGGTTGGCAGGGACGGCCGGGCAAAACCCTGGTCCGGTCCAGCCCGCGCCCCGCACCCGCAGGGCGCGGAAGGGCAGTCCTCCCTCTGCTGAGCGATCGTCCCCCACCCTACCCTCTCGACCACCGGCGCGAAAGGACCCCGGTGCCTTGAAGGCCGCCCCTTGGTTCGCCCCCAGGGTGCTCCGTGTCCCTCTCGGCCGGACGGTCGAGATTGTACGGGCTTCCGGGTGGAAAAGCCATGACCGTCGAGTGAAAATTCCGTGGAAAGGGCGTCAGCCCTGGGGTGGCAGCTCGGAGATGCGCCAGTAGTCGAGCACCGTCTCGATGACGCGGGCGAACTCCGCGGACGTCGGCGGCTTGGTGATGTAGCCCGAGGCCCCCGAGTCGTAGGCCTTGACCATGTCCTCCTCGGCGGCGCTGATCGTGAGCACGATCACCGGGATGCGGCGGAGCTGCTCGTCGCCCTTGATCCGCTGCAGGACCTCGTGGCCGCTCACCTTCGGGAGCCTCAAGTCGAGCAGGATGAGATCGGGTCGGGGGGCGTTCGCGTGCTTCCCCTGACGGTACAGGAAGTCGAGGGCCTCCTGCCCGTCTCGCACGATGAACAGCTCCGTCTTGTCCTTCATGTTCGCCTTGGTGAGGGCCCGCTCCGCGATCAGAATGTCGTCCTCGTTGTCCTCGACCAGCAGGATCTTGAGCTTCTTCGGCTTCATGGGAACCTCCCCTTTCCTTCCCGCTTTCCCGCTCGCTCACTCGCTCGCTTGCTGTTCCTTCGCCCTCAGCTTCAGCTTTAGCTTTTGGCAAAACTCGGGCTTGAGCTCAAGGGCAGGGGCGCGGGCGTCGGGGCCGCACCCGCCCGCTTGGGCACGCTGAAGTAGAAGGTGCTGCCCCGGCCCGGCTCGGACTCCACCCAGATCCGCCCGCCCCACGCCTCGACGATGCGCTTGCAGATCGCCAGCCCCGCCCCGGTGCTCTCCGGGTCGTCGTTCGGCCCCAGCCGCTCGAACAGCTCGAAGATCCGCTGCTGATACTGGGGCTCGATGCCCACCCCGTTGTCCCGCACCCAGAAGACGTGCTCGCCCGCCCGCTCCTCCCAGCCGACCTCCACCCGCTTGTGGGGCTTGTCGTTGTACTTCACCGCGTTGGAGACGAGGTTGGCCAAAAGCTCCATCAGGCGGGTGCGGTTGGCCATCACGGTCGGCAGCTCGTCGGGGACGACCAGCTCGACGCCCTCGAGCAGCGCGCTCAGATCTTCGCGAACGTCGCGGAGGACCTGGCCGACGTCCACGGGCTCCAGGGGTTCCCGCTTCGTCCCGATGCTCGAGAGCTTCAGCAGGTCGTCGATGAGGTTCCGCATGCGCACGGAGGAGCGCTGCAGGGCCTGCAAGTAGCGGACTCCCTGCTCGTCGAGCCGCTCGGCGTAGTCCTCGAGCAGGAACTGGGTGAAGGCCTGGATGGTGCGGAGCGGCTGTTTGAGGTCGTGGGAGACGACGTGCGAGAACTCCTCGAGCTTCTTGTTGCTCTCCTCGAGGCGCTTGGTCTTCTCCAGCAGCTCGCGCTCGAGCTTCTTCAGCTCCGTGAGGTCGATGTAGTGGTCGATGCGGCCGCCCTTGTAGCGCTCCGTCTCGATGGGGATCGAGCGGAACTCGATGATGCGCTCCTCGTGGCCGTTGCGCAGCGTGAAGAGGAAGGAGCCCCCCTCGGCCTCGAGGATGCGGGGCAGCGTTCCGTCCTCCGTCAATCGGGGGCGGGCCTTGAGCAGGGCCCGCTGCAGCTCCACCCCGATCAGCTCGTCCCGATCGAGGTCGAAGAGGTAGCCCCAGGTGCGGTTGGCCCAGATGATCTGCTTATCTCGATCGAGCAGCACGATGCCCGTGTCCAGCGTGTCGATCGCGTCCTCGATGAGATAGCGGTAGCGGGCCTCGGCCTCCCAGAGCTTGCGCTCCAGCTCGGCCCGGTCGCTCAAATCGTGCAGCTCGATCCAGATCTGATCGGGCTTGAGCCGCCGCAGGCGGACCTCCACGGGGATCGTGTCCTTGTCCCAGGTGACGGCCCGCAGCTCCAGCTTGCCCGCCTCGCCCAGCGTCCGCGCCCGCTCCAGCTCGGCCCGCGCCCGCTCCAGGTCGTCGAAGTGGATGAACTCGGCGAGGTGCCTCACGGAGCCGAGCAGCTCGATGGCGCGGTCGTTGCGCTCGAGCACCCGCCCGCTGGGGTCGACGATCACCATGGGGTTGAGCGCCCGTCTAAATATATCCTCAGGGTAGAGCTTGGGCTGCGGGGGCTTCGGGCGGCGGTGCCGCTCGCGGCGGTTGACCCAGCCGATTCCCCCGCCGAGCAGCGCTCCCAGCACCGAC
>WFPR01000209.1 GCA_015487455.1 Candidatus Bipolaricaulota bacterium | reverse complement strand
GAAGCCCACGGAGCGGATCGTGCTGCTAAACTCCGGCACGCTGCTCAAGCACGTAGAGCTGTTGGAGGGGTCGGAGCTGCCGGTGCTCGATCCCCATCAATCGGACTCCCTATCGCGCTCCCTTTGGGAGGAGCCCAGCTGGTTGTACACCGACAAAGCTAGGGGCGGAAGGCGGCGTTCCC
This sequence comes from Candidatus Bipolaricaulota bacterium, assembly GCA_015487455.1. Lineage (GTDB taxonomy): Bacteria > Bipolaricaulota > Bipolaricaulia > RBG-16-55-9 > RBG-16-55-9 > S012-72. The sequence goes on along the minus strand of WFPR01000209.1, from coordinate 10,523 downwards.
GATCCCGAGGTTGAGGCGGCGCCCCTCCAAAAAGCGCGCCCGCAGCGCTTGGCTGTACGGCTCGTCGGCGAGGAGCGGCGTCAGCCCGACGCCGCCCAGGGCGCGGGCGGCGTGGATCAGCCAGCCCGCGGCCCCGCCCAGGTACAGCCCCACGTGCCGCGGGAAGAAGACGAGGTCGCCGGGCTTCAGCTCGCTCAATCGGGCGACGGGCCGACCCACGCGGCGCTGCTGTTCGGTGTCCCGCGGCAGCTGGACACCGCCGTAGTGGAACAGCCGCTGGACGAACCCCGAACAGTCGAAGCCGAACGGCGAGACGCCGCCCCACAGGTACGGCACCCCCACGAACCGTCGGGCGAGCCGGAGCAGCTCGCTCAAGGGCTCCGGCTCGCCCCGCTTGACGTCCGCCCGGCGCACCCAGGCGCGGCGGCCGTCGGGCAGCGTCAGCTCGACGCGCCCGTCCCGCCCGTGGAGGCGCCCCCGGAAGCGGGCGTCGAAGGGCAGGTACAGCTGCAGCTCCCCCCTCGAGTCGAAGGCGGGCGCCCACGGCGCCCGCACCTTCCACTCAAGGGCCTCCTGCCCGTCGGCGGTCGCGTCGGCGGCGTCGGGCTCGCTGAGGAAGGCGGCGAGCGTCCACCCCGTGTAGCCGTCGGGCGTCCGAACGCGCGCCCAGCGCTCCTCTCCCTCTCCCGCGCCGTGCTCCTCAAGGAGCTCGCAGCGCGTGAAGATCAGCGCTTGGGAGACGCGCTCGGCCCGGTGATCGGGCTCCGCCCTCAAGTCCGCCACGGGCTTGTTGACGATGCGCGCGCTCATGACCCCTCTGGCTTAGGGCTCTCAAGGCGCAAAATCGGGCGGCCGTTCGTCTCGTCGGCCCAGAGGCGCTCCAGGGGCTCCCGGGGGCGGATGAGCCGCGCCTCGCCCTTGTCAATGAGCACCTCGGCGGGCCGGGGCCGCGCGTTGTAGTTCGAGCTCATGACGAAGCCGTAGGCGCCCGCATCCAGCACCGCCAGCACCGCCCCCCGCTCGGGAAGCGGCATCCGGAGGCGCCGCCCCAGCACGTCGCCCGACTCGCAGACGGGCCCCACCACGTCCAGCTCGACGGGCTCCGTGGGGCTCGCGCTCGGGGCCACGGCGTCGAGGCGCGTCGGGACGATCTCGTGGTGGGCGCCGTAGAGCGCGGGGCGGAGCAGCTCGGTCATCCCGGCGTCCACGACCACGACCCAGCGCCCTCCGACGCGCTTGCGGTAGAGCACCCGCGTGAGCAGCGCGCCCGCCGGGGCGATCAGGCTGCGGCCCGGCTCCAGCACGAGCGTCAGCTCCAGCTCCTCGAGCGCGCCCTGGAGCACGGGCCGGAGCGCCGCGCCCAGCTCCTCCGGGCCGGGGACGGCCCCTTCTTGCTTCATCCCGTCTTTCGAATCTTTCGAGTCCTTCGAGCGGCGGTACGCGACGCCGAGGCCGCCGCCCAGATCGAGCGCCCGCAGCGGGTGCCCTTGGGCCTTCAGCGCCTCGGCCAGCTCGATCAGGGCCTGAGCGGCCTCCACGAACGGCTCCAGCCGCGTGATCTGGGAGCCCAGGTGGGTGTGGACGCCCACGAGCCGGACGCCCTCGGGGAGCGAGCGGGCCAGCGCCCGCGCCTCGTCGAGGGGGAGCCCGAAGTGGCTGGAGGCCGTCCCGGTGGCCAGGTGGGGGTGCGTCTCGAGCTCGAGCGCCAGGTTGACCCGGAACGCGACCGGGGCCTCGACGCCCAACCGCGCGGCGATCGCCGCGATGGCGCTCAGCTCCTCGGCCGATTCGACGTTCAGCTGGTAGATCCGAGCGCGCAGCGCGCGCTCCAGCTCGTCGGGCCGCTTCCCGACGCCCGCGAACACGACGCGTTCGGGCGGGATGCCCGCCCGCAGCGCGCGCTCCAGCTCGCCCCGCGAGACGACGTCGGCCCCGAGCCCCTCGCGGGCCAGCAGCCGGAGCAGGGCCAGGTGGCCGTTGGCCTTGACGGCGTAGCAGAGCAGCAGCCGGGGCGCCCAGGCGAACGCCGCTTTGTACCGCTGAACGCGCTCGAGGAGCGCGCCGGCGCTGTAGACGTAGAGCGGGGTGCCGACGCGCTCGGCCAGCTCGTCCAGGGCGAGCCCCTGACAGCGAAGCCGCCCTTGGGCGTCGTACTCGAAGGGCTCGAAGCCCTCGAGCGCCGTTCGGTGGGCGCTCATTTGACGGCCCCCTTGGTCAGCCCGGCGATGATGTGCCGCTGAAACACTAAGAAGAGCGCGAGCAGGGGGAGCGACGAGATCGAGGCCGCGGCCATGCTGTGGACGTAGTCGATGCCGTACTGCGTCTGGTAGAGCGCCAGCCCCAGCGAGAGGGTGCGGGTCTCGGGCGAGGCCGTCAGGATCAGGGGGAGGATGAAGGCGTTCCAGCTCGAGAGCGCGGTGTTGATGGCCAGCACGGCCAGGGCGGGGCGGGCCAGCGGCATCAGCACCCGCCAGAAGATCTGCCAGTCGCTCGCCCCGTCGATGAGCGCGGCCTCGTCCAGCTCCCGCGGCAGCCCGTCGAAGTACTGCTTCATCAGGAAGATCCCGAAGCCTTGGACCAGTTCGGGGAGGATCAGCGCCCAGAGCGTGTCGTAGAGCTTGAGCTTGTTCATCAAGATGAAGATCGGGATGAGCTGGACGTGGATCGGGATCATCATGCTGATGAGGATCACGATCAGGATGAGCTGCCGCCCGCGGAACGCCTTGCGCGAGAGGGCGTAGGCGACCATCGCGTCGAAGATCGTGTTCCCCACGATGGCCGCGGCCGTGATGAGCACCGTGTTGCGGAAGTAGAGGTCGAAGCGGTCGTCCCTCCAGACGTCGACGTAGTTCTGGAAGGTGATCTCGCGGGGGATCAGCTGGTCCAGCGTGGTGATGATCGCGCCCCCCGTGCGCAGCGACGTCAGGATCATCAGGGCGAAGGGGAAGAGGGTCGTGAGGGCGATCGCGCTGAGGACGACGTACAGCAGCGCCCGTCTTAGCCGCACCAACGGCCCCTTGGGCCTCACCATGGCTCTCTACATCCCCTCCGGCGGTTGGCCCTGCGCGTACGCCCGGTGCAGCTCGCGCAGCAGCTCGTCCTGAAAGCTCCGGGCGCGGGGGACGTCGGTCGCGCCCTGGATCAGGATCGAGAAGGCCCACGGCTCCCCCTCATCCACGCGCGCCCTCCAGAGGTACCCCGAGAGCGCCGAGACCCCCCGCAGGGTGCCCGTCTTGGCCCGGACGGGCAGCTCGTCGCGGCGTTGGGCCAGCGTGCCCGCCCCCCACGGGGGCAACGCCCCGACGAACGCGTCCCCAAAGCGCTCGTAGGCGGCCGTCAGCAGGCGCACCAGCCCTCGCGGGCTCACCGCGTTGTAGCGGGAGAGGCCCGAGCCGTCGGCCACCGTCACGGCGGCCCACTCGTCCTCGTCGAGGACGCCCCGCAAGCTCTGCCGAACGGCCTGGGCTCCCGTCGCGAACGTCCCTCGGCCGAACGCGCGCCAGCCCGTCGCTTTAAAGAGCATCTCCGCCATGAAGTTGTCGCTCGGGTAGTTCATCGCGCGGAGCACCACCCGGAGGGGCAAGGAGCGCACCTCGGCGACTTTCACGGCCCCCTCCGGCACGCGGCCCACTTGCGGGGTTGCGGCCTCGGGGACCTCGATCCCTTGCGCCCGCAGGGCATCCTCCATGAGCCGTCCCAGCGTCTCCACGATCCCTTCAAAATCGAAGGGCGAGAGCCCGTGTAGCTCAAGCTGCGGGAAGCTCAGCGCGAGCACGACGGGGTTGGGGCCGTCCCAAGCCCAGCCCGGCCCCCAGGTGGTCGTGTCGAAGCGGCTCAGATCGAACCCCAGGGCCCTCAGGCGGCGCACGTCGGGGCGGGCCCGGGCGAGGGCTTCCGCGAGGGCGCTCGGCTCCAGCCAGGGGTCGCCGCTCCCCTTCACCCAAAGCCCCCCTTCGTAGAGGAAAAGCTCCGTCACGAAGCGAAACTCCGCCCCTAAGCGCACCAGCGCGGCCCAGCTTGTGAGGAGCTTCTGGTTCGACGCGGGCGTGAAGAGCCGATCCGCGTTGTGCTCCAGCACCCATCTGCGCTGGGTGAGCGCGTAGACGGCCACCCCCACGTGGGCCCGCTCCAAGCGGTGCTTCTGAATCAGCGTCGTCAACCCGGCTTCCAGCGTCACCGTCGCGGCCGGGGGCGAGGTGGACCCGGCCGCCGCGGCGAGGAGCGCGAACGACAGCAGCGAGAGGGGGATCCAGCTCGGGGGCCGCATCGGGATCACCCCATCCCGTCGGACACGCGTTCCCCGTAGCGCAGCAGCCGCATCTGCACCAGGGCGAACACCAGGATGATGAGCACCAACACGTAGGCCAGCGCGGAAGCGTAGCCCATCCGGAACTTCTGGAACCCCATGTTGTAGAGGTAGTACACGAGCGTCGTCGTGGCCCCGATCGGCCCTCCCTGGGTCATCACGTACACCTCCGTGAAGATCTGGAACGAGCGGATCGTGTTGATCACGAGCGCGAAGACGAGCGTCGGGCGCAGCAGCGGCAGGGTGATCCTGAAGAAGCGCTGGACGGCGTTGGCGCCGTCGAGGCTGGCGGCCTCGTACAGCTCCTCGGGGATGCTCTGCAGGCCCGCCAAGAACAGGATCGTGTAGTAGCCGAAGCTGGCCCAGATGTCCATGACCATGATCGCGGGCAGCGCGAAGGTCACGTCGAGGAGCCAGTTGCGGCCCTCGAGCCCCAGCAGGTTCAGGAACGCGTTGAGCACCCCCAAGGGCGAGTAGATGTACGTCCAGATCGTGGCGATCACCACGATGGACGTCACGACGGGCAGGAAGTACGTGGCGCGGAAGAACGTTCGCAGCTTAATGCGCTCGTTGAGGAAGACGGCCAGGGTCACGGCGATGGTGGTGGTGACGGGGATCGTCCCCACGACGAAGATCACGGTGTTCTTAAGCGCCTGCCAGAACCTCGGGTCGTTCAGGATGCGCTCGTAGTTGGCGAGCCCCACGAACTGGGGCTCGCCCCCCCGGATGGGGCTGTACTTCGTGAAGCTCAGGTAGAACGAGTGGGCGATCGGGTAGAGCGTGAAGGTGACGAACGAGACCAGCCAGGGGGCCAGAAAGAGCAGCAGAACGAGCCGTTGGTTCCAGCGATGGCGCCGCCGTCCCCACCACCACGCTGCCATCGGCCGCCCTTATAGGGGATGAAGGGAAGCGGGCCGGGCAGAACGCGGTCGATGCCCGCCCGGCCCTTTCCGCTCACGTCCTCACGACGGTCTGACGGTCTGTCGGTTCGTCAGTCCCGGTCCCGGGCTCACTTCACTCACTGCCCGCCCTTCTCGGCCAGGTACTCCTGGAGGATGAAGTCGATCTCCTCCTTGGCGGCCTCGAGGTTCTCGCGGGCGGTGCCCCGCCCCAGGATCGTCGACTCGATCGCCAGCGTCAGCGTCTCCTGGATGTCGACCCAGCGGGGGTGGGGCGGCGGCGAGGTCGCGTTCTGCATCTGCTGGATGTAGACCTTCAGCTCGGGGTCGTCCGGGTACTGCTCGAGCAGGGCGTCGAGGTCGGGCTTGTAGAAGGGGAGCAGCGTGCGAATGCGGCTGGAGATCAGGTTGCCCTGCGAGAGCGTCCGGGCCAGCGCCTGCGCCAGCTCGGGGTACTCCGTCTGGGCCGTGACGGTGAGGTAGTCGGCCCCCGAAAAGCCCGTGCTCGTCGTGTCGGGGTGGTCGCCCCGCGGGATGAGGCAGTAGAACGCCTGGAGGTCGGGGGCGTTCTTCTTCAGGTTGAGCCCCGGCCCGTCGAAGATGATCCCGACCCGCCCCAGGTAGAACGACTGCCGGATGTCGTCCTGGGTGCCGACGATGGAGGACGCCTTCAGCGAGTCGTAGTACTCGAGGGCCTCGACGAAGCGGTCGCTGGTGACCAGCGACTCGGTCCAGTCGTCGTTGAGCACGCGGGCGTTGTTCGACCAGGCGAAGGGCAGGAACTTCTGCCAGGTGGTGTAGCGGCCGCCGATCTTGATGGAGAAGCCGCGCACCTCGGGGCCGAGGGCGTCGATCGCTTCAGAGGCGGCCTTGAACTCGCTGAACGTCTCCGGACAGGCCGTGACGCCCGCGGCCTGGGCCAGCTCCGCGTTGAAGTACATGATGTTCGTCGCGCCGAACCAGGGGTAGCCGTAGACGTTCCCGTCCGGCCCCGTAGCGCCTTCCCAGCCCGAGTAGCTCTCGTAGACGTCGGCGACGTCGAGGGCGATGATCGCGCCCTCGTCGATGAACTGGGGCATCCACGTCGAGCCCAGCTCGACCACGTCGGGCGCCTCCCCGGCCGCGATGGCCGTCACGATCTTGTCGAACCCGCCCGACCAGCTCAGCTGCTGATACTCGATCGTGACGTTCGGGTTCGCCTCCATGAACGTGTCCAGGGCGGGCTGCACCCACTCCTGCTTCCAGAACGTCCAGACGCTTAGGGTCACCGCCTGCTGGGCCCCGGCCCCGGCGGCGCCCAGGAGGGCCACCCCAACGAGCAGCCCCACGATCCGCAACCCCCACGCTCGGTGCCGCATCTTCTCCCCTCCTTTTCCTTATTCCTTTTCTCGTTCTTGCCTACTCTCGCTCTCGCCTAGAGCTCGATTTCGCGAGCTTCGGTCGGCCCCTCCTGGCCCCGTCGCGAGGCTCTCACCCCCCTTCTTGCTTCCTTCCCTTCCCTCCCTTCCCTCGCTTCTCTTGCTTGCCTACCGGCCTTGGCCTTGGTACGAGAGCCCGTGGCCTCGGGGAAAGAGCCCCGGCAGCTCCACGGGGAGCCGTCCTTGGGGGGCGCTTCGCCCCACCAGGACGTTCACCAGCGCCTCCAGCATGGGCTCGTGGGCGGGCTCGGGGGCCTCCCAGCGGTTCTGGGCGTACAGGGCCAGGTAAGCGGGCGCCTCGGGCACCCGCAGCAGGTCGTAGGGGAGCCCCTCGGCCACGACGATCACGGGCTTCTCATCGCGGACAGCGAGCAGCGCGCGCACCCACTCGCGCTGGCCGTCGGAGAGCGTCTGAGCCGAGTACGTCAGCACGATCACGGCGCCGACTTCGGGTTGCTGGGCGAGACGAACGGCCCGCCGGACGTTGGAGCGCGACGGGCTCCAATCGTTCGCGGCCCGGGCCCGCGTCGCCCGATACGCCTTCACCGTCAGCCCGGGGAGGCGCGCCTGTAGCGCCTCCTGCAGCGTCCAGACGGAGTCGCGCACCCCGACGACGAGCAGGCCCTTCCCCTGCGCCCTGAGCGCTTCCACGTCCAGGGGGAGCCAACCCGGCTCGTCCTTGACGAGCGTGACGGCTCGTTGGGCCAGCTCCAGCGCCTTGCGGGTGTGCTCCGGGCGGGCGCCAACCCTTCGAGCCTCGTCGGGGTCGACGAGCACGGCCTCGAGGGGCGCGTCCAGCAGCCCCATCTGTTGCTTCAGCGCCAGCACCCGCCGGACGGCCTCGTCGAGGCGGGCCTCCGGGAGCGCGCCCGTGCGCACGGCCTCGACGATCGCCTGGTGCATCGCTTGGGCGTCCTGGGCGCTCCCGGCGCTTAGGATCATGTCCGCGCCGGCGTTGAGCGCGAGCACGGCGGCCTCCCCGGTCCCGAAGTGTTCCGCGATCGCGGCCATGTTCATCGCGTCGGTGATGATGACGCCCTCAAAGCCCAGCTCCTCGCGCAGGAGCCCCGTCAGCACCGCGGGGGAGAGGGTGGCCGGGCGATCGGGGTCGAGGGCGCTCACGACGATGTGCGCGGTCATGATCGCGGGGACGCCCGCCGCGATCGCCGCCCGGAAGGGCTCGAGATGGCGCTCGAGCACGTCGCGTCCGTAGTCGACCCGCGGGAGCGCCAGGTGGGAGTCAAGCGAGGTGTCGCCGTGGCCGGGGAAGTGCTTGGCGGCCGCCAGCACGCCCATCTCCTCGTAGCCGCGGACGGCTTCCGTCACGAACGAGGCGACGAACGCCGGGTCGTCGCCGAAGGCCCGCACCCCGATCACGGGGTTCTGGGGGTTGGTGTTCACGTCGGCGACGGGGGCCAGCACCCAGTGCACCCCCATGGCGCGCGCTTCTTGGGCGGTGATCCGGGCGGCCTCGAACGCCGTCTTGGGGTCGAAGGTGGCCCCCAGCCCCATCTGCTGGGGCAGGGTGACCACCCCCGCGCGCACCATCATCCGGGGGCCGAACTCGAAGTCGGAGGCGACGAGCAGCGGCGGCACCCCGGCGGCGTCGGCCCAGCGCTGCAGCCGGTTGGTCAGCTCCGCCGTCGCCGCCGCGTCCGCCGTCCCGTAGAAGATCGCGGCCCCGGGCCGGACGCGCTCGATGAGCGCCTCCATCTCAGGGGCGGGCTGCCCATCCGGCCCCTCGACGACGCGCACCATCAGCACTTGACCGGCTTTCTCCTCGAGCGTCATGGCCTCAACTCGGGGGACCTTCGGGAAGCCTACCTGGGGCGTCCGGGCCAGGGGGAGACTGCCCTGAAGGAGCCCGAGCCCAACCCCCACCACCAGGAGGCCCCATCGCAGCGGCACGAGCCCAGCCCTGACCGCGCTCACCGCGCTCATTGTATAGACATTAATAGCACATCGCCGGAGCCGCTGTCAAGCGTCTTGCGAGGGGGGGCTGTCGAGGGCATGATGGTGACACGCGCATGTCGCGTCGATCACGTTGACGGCCATTGACGGCCAGGGCGATTGAGCGATGAACGTCGTGGGGCTGATGACGGGCACCTCGCTCGACGGCATCACGGCGGCCCTCGTCGAGCTGCGCGATCGGGACGCAGCGGGCACCACGCTGGACGTCCGGCTGATCGCCTACAAAACGTGGCCCTATCCCCCCGAGCTGCGGGCGGAGCTGCGCCGCGTCGCGGAGGGCGAGGAGGGGGCGGGCTCCCCCCGGGAGCTGTGTTGCCTGCACGCGCGCCTGGGCGAGGCGCTGGCCGAGGCCGCCCTGGCCGTGATCGCTGAAGCGGGCCTCCGCCCCGACGACGTGGAGCTGATCGGCAGCCACGGCCAGACGGTCGCGCACCTGCCCCAGGGGCTGGAGGGCTACGCCTTCTCGACGCCGTCCACGCTCCAGCTCGGCGACCCCGGCGTGATCGCCGCCAGGACGGGCCTCGACACCGTGGGGGACTTCCGTCCCCCCGACCTGGCCCTGGGCGGGCAGGGCGCCCCGCTGATGCCCTATGTGGATTGGCTCCTCTTCCGCCATCCCGAGCGGGCGCGGGCCCTGGTCAACGTCGGCGGGATCGCCAACGCGACGCTCGTGCCCCGGGCCGCCCGCCCCGGCGAGGTCCGGGCTTCGGACGTCGGCCCCGGCAACATGCTGATCGACGGCGTGGTGCGCGCCCTCACCCAAGGGGAGCGGCTCTACGACGAGGACGGGGCCTGGGCCGCGCGGGGTCGGGTGTGCCCCGAGCTGCTGGAGGAGCTGCTGCAGCACCCCTTCTTCGCCCGCCCCTTCCCGAAGAGCACCGGGCGGGAGGAGTTCGGGGAGGCGCTCGCGCGCCGGGTGCTGCAGCGGGCCGAGGCGCTGGGCCTGCCCCCCGAGGACGTCGTGGCCACCGTGACGGCCCTGACCGTGGAGGGGATCGCGCGGGGCCTCGAAGCTTTGGCTTTAACGCTCGATACGCGTGGCGACCCCGACGACCCCAACCCGCCGCCCGAGGTGCTCGTGTCGGGCGGCGGGGTGCGCAACCGCACGCTGATGGCGAGGCTGCGGGCGCGGCTGGAGCCCCAGGGGGTGCGGGTGGCCCCCACGGACGCCTACGGGCTGCCCGCCGAGGCGAAGGAGGCCGTCGGCTTCGCCGTCCTGGCGTATCAAGCGGTCCACGGGCGGGTGAACCACCTGCCCCGGACGACCGGGGCGGCCCGGTCCTTGGTGCTGGGGAAGCTCTGCCGGGGGTGGCGACGACGCGGGCCATGACGCCCAGGACGCTCAAGGAGGCGCGGCCGGAGGCGGCGGGCCTCGACCCGGAGGGGCTGGCGCGGGCGGCCCGGCTTGTCGAGGGGACCCTGACCCGACGCCTCAAGCCCCAAGGGGCCGGCGTCCTGGTCGTGGTGCGGGACGGCGCCCTCGTGCACCGGAGCGCTCACGGCCTCCTCGCCCCCCGCTCCAACGCCGACCCCGATCCCGCCCGGACGGCCCTCTTCGACGTCGCCTCGCTCACGAAGGTGATCGTGACGGCTCCCCTGACCGTGCGGCTCGCCCAGCGGGGGGTGTGGCACCTAAGGACGCCGCTGGCGGACGTCGTCCCGCTGCCGCCCGCCCTGAGGGACGCCTGGCGCGGGGTCACGCTCTGGCACCTGCTCACCCACACGTCGGGGCTGCCCGCTTGGGTCCCCCTGTTCGCGCTCGTCGAGCCCCTTCAGCCGGGAGCGGGCCGGGAGGCCCGCGACGAGCGGCTGCGGGCGTGGCTGGAGCGGGCGGGGCGCTGGCCGCCGCTGCTCGCCCTGGAGGCCGAGCCCGGCGCGCGGGTGCGCTACAGCGACGTGGGCTATTGGCTGCTGGGGTGGGCCCTCGAG
>WFPR01000208.1 GCA_015487455.1 Candidatus Bipolaricaulota bacterium | reverse complement strand
ACCTAAGGGGCGACGGCCCCGTCGAGCGGGCGATCTGGAGCCGCCTCGCCCCGCCCGAGCGCGAACGCGGGGAGGCCCTCGAGCTCGAGCCCGGGCCCGGGCCGGACCTCCGCTGGGGGCTCGACCTGTTCGCGCAGATGGAGATCGCGCGGCCCTCGAGGCTCGTTCTGGGGGGGCTCCTCGGGCTGTACGGGCTGGGCTTCGGGCTGCTCGTGCTCGGGCTGCTCCGCGGCCCCCGCTGGCTCGGGGAGGGCGCCGCGGCCGGGCGGCGGGCGCTGGCCCTGCTGCTGGGCTGGATCGCGCTCCACACGTTGGCCGTCTGGGGCTACTTCCAGCGGCTCGAGCTCAGAAGCCCCGTGCAATCGCTGGAGGTCGGCTGGATTTGGGGCCGAGCGGGGGAGCCCTGGGCGCACGAGCAGGCGGGGTACGCGCTGCTCGCGAAGCGCCCCCTGCCCGAGCCGCTGACGCTCCGCGCGGCCCGCGACGCGCTCGTCCGCCCCATGGCGCCCGAGGTCGCCTTTCAGCTTCAAGGGGATCACCTCGGCGTCCGGCTCATCCCTGAAGCGCTGCCCGTCGGCGAGCCGGTGGGGCTCGGGGTCGAGTCGATCCGGCCCCTGCCCCTTCGCGCTTCTGTGTCTGCATCTGCGGGGGGTGTCGAAGGTCCCTCGATTCGAATCTATAATGGGACGTCGTGGCGCCTGCGGGACGTGACGCTCTGGCGCGATCGGGCGTTCTACGCACTTGGGGACCTCGGGCCGGGGGAGACGCTCGAGGTGGAGCTGCGCGGGCATAAGGCCCGCCCGCGGCGCCCCGAAGGCGAGGCGCTGAGCTTTGAGGAGTACGCCAAACGGGAGCTGCTCGCGCTCGCCGAGCGGGCGCTCCAGCGCGAGGCGCCCGCCTGGGCGCTCCTCGGCTGGGTCGTGGAAGCCGAGGCCGGGGCGGAGACGAAGACGGGGGACGGCGCGGCGGCGCTGGCCCGCTCGCCCCTCGAGCACCGGCTCGTCCTGAAGCTCGTCCTGCTGGAGGCGCCTTCGGAGGAGCAGGAGCGGATCGCCGATGGCGATGGAAGCGCGAACGCACGCGCACGCGAACGCGAAGGCCCCTGAGGCCGAGGGCGAGGGGGCCGAAGGCCGCTCGACGGTCGACGCGACGTACTGGATCGACCGCGAGACGTGGCCGTCGTGCTTGGCGCTCCTGCTGCTGGTGAGCCTGGCGCTCCTCCTCGCGCTCCCGTACGGGGCACGGGTCGGCGAGCTGACCGAGGGGGCGCTTCAGCCCAACAGGATCTTCCCCGCGGTCTACGTGATCGTCTACGGGATCGTCGCGGTGACCCTCGGGCAGGCGGAGGCGCGGGCGCTCCACCCCCCGAGCTGGGGCGGGCGCTGGCGGCGGCTGCTCGCCCGCCAGGCGCTGGCCGTCGGGCTGACCCTGCCCCATTGGACGGCGTTCCTGGCCGCCTACGTCCTGCCCTTCGGGCTCCTCGTGGGGCTCGTCCTGCAGCTGCTGCTCTACGGCCTGGCGCTGGGGCTCTTCGGCTGGCGGCTGGCGCTGATGGACTCCTCCGACCTCGTGCAGTTCAACGTGAAGTACCTCGCGCTCGTCCTGCTCTGGGTGGGGAGCCTGTTCGTCCCCGGCTTGATCGCTCTCAACCCGTTCGGGATGGTGGAGCGCTGGCTGAGCGGGACCCCTGAGCCGGGGGGCGTCGTCGTGAGCGGGGGGCTGTGGCTCGGGCTGGTCGCCGCCCTGAGCGCGTGGACGCGGCGCGCGGTCCGACGCCGGAGCGAAGGACGAGGCTGAACGGAGGAGACTGGGCGCACGAAAAGCGAAAGCGGGAGGGAGAGGAAGGGGAAAGGGAAGGGAGGGGCAGCTGTGGACTCGACGTACGTGGCGATCGAGCGGGCGGTGGAGCGCCGTCGGCGGCGGTTGAACGCCCTTCGGGGCCTCCGGCTGGGCCTGCTGCTGGGCACGGGCCTCACGGCCCTGCACGGGCTCGGGGTGCTCTTTGGACTCCTTCCGGCCCCGTCGCCTTGGCCCTGGCT
>WFPR01000207.1 GCA_015487455.1 Candidatus Bipolaricaulota bacterium | reverse complement strand
GTGGTGCATGCTGATCGTGTCGACGATCCAGGCCATCTCCCGCTCGCCCGACGTCTACACGGGCGAGCGGGAGATGGCCTGGATCGTCGACACGATCAGCATGCACCACAACGCGCAGTTCATGCCGGGGCTGGTGACCGGCAAGCCCAAGGTGCTGGGGGGCTCCGAGGGGCGGGACACGGCCACCGGCCGCGGCGGCTTCTTCGTCGCCCTCCAGGTGCTCGAGCACCTCGACCTGCGGGTTGAGGGGGCGCGGGTCGCGATCCAGGGCTTCGGGAACGCCGGGTCCGTGATCGCCGAGAACCTGTTCGACGCCGGGGCCAAGGTCATCGCCGTCAGCGACTCCAAGGGCGGGATCTACAACCCGAACGGGCTCGACCCGCGCGCCGTCAAGGCCCACAAGCGCGAGGCGGGCTCGGTGGTCGGCTTCCCCGGCAGCGATCAGATCACCAACGAGGAGCTGCTGGAGCTGGAGTGCGACCTGCTCATCCCCGCGGCGCTGGAGAACGTCCTCCACGAGGGGAACGCCCCGCGCATCCGGGCCAAGGCGGTCATCGAGCTGGCCAACGGCCCGACGACCATGGCGGCCGATGAAATCTTGCACGAGCGCGGCATCCCCGTTGTCCCCGACATCCTGGCCAACGCCGGGGGCGTGACCGTCAGCTACTTCGAGTGGGTCCAGGACCGGGCGTTCTGGTTCTGGAGCGCCGAGGAGGTCGACCAGCGCCTGAAGGCGTTCATGGATCGCGCGTTCCGGCGGGTCTGGGCGGAGCACGAGCGCGAAGGCGTCGACCTGCGGACCGCGGCCTACATGGTGGCCATCCGCCGGGTCGCGGAGGCCGCCCGCCTCCGCGGGCTGTACGCCTGACCCAACCCGCCCAACTCCACCCCTAGCCCTAGGCGCGACGTGGGCCTTGCCCTTGCCCGATCCGCGCCGGGTGTGCTAGAGTTGGGCCCCGAAGGAGGTGCTCCAACGCGCATGGGCAAGCGAGCCATCCCGGCCTTCTCTTTGGCGATCGTCGCCTCGGCGCTGCTGGGGCTCGTGGGCTGCGGCCTGCTCGCGCCCGGGCCCGCCCCCACGGCGCAGCTGGTCCTGCTGGTCACGAACAGCACGGGCGGGGAGCCCGTGGCGGGCAGCACGATCTGGCTCCGGGGCTTGGCCACGGGGGTCGAGTACAAGGCGATCTCGACCCGCGAGGGGCGCGCCGTGCTGCGCGTCGTGCCCGACCGCTACGAGATCAAGCTGAGAAAGCCCGGCTACGCGGGCAGCCGCGTCGTCAACCTCCTCGTCCCCGAGGGGGAGCGCGTCGAGCTGCGGGTGGTCCAGCGCGAGGTCTTCAACCCGGCCTGGTCGGCCCGCCCGCCCGACGTCGAGCTTCGGGGCGTCGAGGACGGCGACGCGTTCCAAGGCCCCATCCCCTACCGTGTGGACGTGCAGGCCGACAACGACGTGCAGTACATCTACGTCGCGCTGGGGAAGACGCCGGGATCTCGCTTCCTGACCCACCCGCGCTACATCTTCGTGGAGACGCCCACCACGGGCGACCAGGAGCTGGACCCGCGCCCCTTCGGCGTCCGCGGCCCCACGACGTTCCAGGTCGTCGTCTACGACGTCAACGGGAACCGCACGCACCTGCTGCGCTACATCACGGTGATCCCGCCCGAGGGCTGGCCCGCCAGCCCGCAGGGGCTGAGGGCCGTGGCCGTGACGCTGGGGAAGCAGATTCAGTTCTTCGGGCTCGAGCCCGACTCTGAACTCGAGGCCCAGGCCGTCCCCGCGGGCACGAACGTCTACGTCGAGCTGAGCTGGCAGCCCCCTCCGCCCAACACCAACACCACGCCCGGCCTCACGGGCTATCGGGTCTACCGCAGCTTCGACGGCGAGCGCTTCGAGCCCATCGGGCAGACCCACCCCGGCCAGCGGGCGTTCATCGACGCCGACCCGCGGCTGAGCGTGGGGCGTTGGGTGTACTATCGGGTGACGGCGCTGCGCGGCGGCGACGAGAGCCCGCCCTCCGACGTCGCCCGGACCCGTCCCTTGGCGCCGTTCGACGTTCGGCTGATCGCGCCCCGGGACGGCGCCACGAACGTCTCGCGGACGCCGACCTTCCGTTGGGCGCCCACCCGGGAGGTCGGCCGCTACCGCCTCTACGGCGTGGTGCTCTGGGACACGGTGCTGGGCGAGGAGGCGTTCTGGGCGACGCCGGAGCCGCCCGACTTCCTCGTCAACAGAACGAGCTGGCGCTGGAACGAGGACGGCCGCTTCGACGGGACGCCCTGGGCGACGCTGCAGCCGCAGCGCCTCTACGAGTGGGAGGTGGCCTACGCCGTGGCCCTCGACGATCTGGAGAACCCGACGGCCGTCTCCGTGGCCGTCAACCGCTTCGGGCTGGAGCCCGAGACCGTGCCCATCCGGGGGATCGCGATCGAGGCCACGGACAACTTCAGCTTCACCACGGGGGAGTGAGCGCCCATGCGGCGACTGATGCAACTGATTCAACTGATGCGAACGCAAAAGGTGCGGAAAGGCTCGCTGAACGCCCTCGTCCCGACGCTGGCGCTGGGGCTCGTGGGCTGTGGGCTGGTCTCGTCCCCGCCTTCGGTCCTGCCCCCACCACCGTCGTCGACCCCAACAACGCCGATGTCGACGGTGACGGGCGGCGGCGGGCTCGGGGAGCGCTGGGTCGAGGGGCAGCTGCTCGTGGGCTACCGCGACGAGGCCGCGCTGCGGCGGGTCGTGGATCGCCTCCAGGGGCGCGTGCTCGACGTGATCCCCCAGATCCGCGCGGCCCTGATCGCGCTGCCCGCGGGCGTGAGCGTCCCCGACGCCGTCGCCCGGCTGGCGCGGGAACGCCCCGACGGGCTCCGCTACGCCGAGCCCAACTACCTGCGTCGGCTGATCGCCCCGAGGCCCACGTGGCCCGTCCCTGAAGAGCTTCAAGCTCAGCGGGCGCAGCGGCTTCGGCTTCAGCGCCTCGTGTTCGACGACCCACTGAGGCCCAAGCAGTACGCGCTCGACGTGATGCGGGCGGAGCGCGCCTGGGCGCGGGCGACGGGCCGGGGCGTGATCATCGGGATCGTGGACACGGGGATGGACGGGACGCACCCCGAACTCCGGGGCAAGCAGCTCGAGGGGCGCAGCTGCTACGACGAGGTCCCGATCGCGCCCGACGCGGACAGCTCGCAGAACGAGATGAGCCACGCGACCCACGTGGCGGGCATCGCGGCCGCCCGCGGGCGCAACGGGGAGGGCATCGTGGGCGTGGCGCCCGAGGCCCAGCTCTTCGTGGTCCGCATCTTCGACGCCCGGCTCGTCGGGCCGGGGAACGGCTCCGGCTACGTCGGCGACGCGGCCGTGGCCAAGTGCTTGATCTGGGCGGCGACCGTCGGTCCCGACGGCGTGGAGGGCTCGGGCGACGAGGCCGCGGTGCTCAACAACAGCTGGGGCGGCCGCGGCTACAGCCAGACGCTCAAGGAGGCCATCGACGCCGTGGTGGAGGCGGGCGTCGTCTTCGTCAACTCGATGGGGAACTCCTCCGAGGACGAGGTGCTCTACCCGAAGAACTACCCCGGGGTGCTGGCCGTCGGCGCCACCGACCCTCAGGATCGCAAGGCGGCCTTCTCGACGATGGGCGGGGCGATCTCCGTCGGGGCGCCCGGCGTCGACGTCCTCTCGGCCGTCCCGCTGTGGCTGACGCGCCCCGACGGCGAGCCCTACGGCTACATGTACTTCAGCGGGACGTCGATGGCCGCCCCGCAAGTCTCGGGCGCGATCGCGCTCCTGAAGCAGCTCTTCCCCGACGCGACGCCCTACCAGCTGCAGAGGCTGCTGGAACAGACGGCCGACGACGTGGAGGAGCCGGGCTTCGACCGCAAGACGGGCCACGGACGGATCAACGTAGCCCGTGCCGTGAGCGCAAAGCGCCTGCCGCCGGACGGCGCCACCGTGCTCGTCAAGGTGCTCACGAGGAACGCGCGACCCGGCGGGGAGCGCGTCGGCGTCCCCTACGCCGACGTGATTTTGCGAAAGGACGGCCTCGACCGCTACTTCGCCCAGACGAACGCCGACGGCGTCGCGAAGTTCCTGAACGTCGAGCCCGGCCCTTATGACGTCCTGGTCGCGGGCGGCGACGCGACCGTCTACCGCTTCCGGACGGCCAACCGCCTGGCGCTCCGGGGGCGCGTCTCCGCCCGCCCGGGGGCGACGAGTGAGGTGGAGTTCGCGTTCAACACCCGGCTCAAGGTGACGGCGATCTGGGAGGAGCCCGTCGACGTCGACCTCCTCGTGGGGGAGCCTACACTCGAGGGCGAAGAGATCGCCACGGAGTGGGCGAGCGCCAAGACGGGCGCCCGCTGGGGGACGTTCAGCCCGGACGGCACGGGCGCCGGCCCCGGCCCCTACCGCGAGAGCTACACGCTCAGCGAGGAGCACTTCCCGTACGCGGCGTACCCCTTGGCGTTGAAGCTCGACGAGGCGGCCCCGACGTCCGCCCGCGTCACCGTGGTCGTCGAGCAGAACGGGGTCGTCGAGCGCTTCGGGCCGTACGAGCTGGAGCCGGGCGAGCTCCTGCCCTCCACGGCGTGGTTCGACTGGTGGGAGAACCACCCCGACCCCGAGAAGGGCTTCGAGGAGCCGGGCCCCGGCGCCCCCTGGGTGTACTAGACTACTAGACTAGCGCTGGCGCGGCGAGCAGCTGTGCGGTTCTGCCTGCTGGCCAGCGGCTCGAGCGGGAACTGCGCCTACGTCGGGGCGGGCAGCACGCACATTTTGGTCGACGCCGGGATCAGCGCCGCCCGGGTGGTGCGCGAGCTGGAGGCGCTGGGCGTGCGCCCCGACGCGATCCGGGCGCTGCTGATCAGCCACGAGCACGGCGATCATTCCTCGGGAGCGGGCGCGCTCGCGGCCCGGCTGAACTGCCCCGTCTACGTCGGCGCGCGGGCATACCCTTTGCTGAGGCGCGCCCTCGGGGGGTGGCCCCACATCAAGACGTTTCGGGCGGGCGAGCCGTTCGCGATCGGCGATCTCGTGGTGGAGCCGGTGCGCGTCTTCCACGACGCCGTCGACCCCTGCGGCTTCCTGATCGAGGGGCCGTCCCATTCGGGCGACGGTCGGGTGAGCCTAGGCCTCTTCACGGACCTCGGGACGGTCCACCGCCCGCTGCTCGAGCGCCTCATGGGCTGCGACGCGCTGGTGCTGGAGGCCAACCACGATGTAGAGATGCTCCTGAGCGGCCCGTACAGCTGGGAGCTGAAGCAGCGGGTGCGCAGCCCCGTGGGCCATCTGTCGAACGAGGCGGCCGCCGAGGCGATCGCGGCGCTGGCCCGCCACGGTCGGCTCAAGGTCGCGGTGCTCGCGCACCTCAGCGAGGAGAACAACACGCCGGAGCTGGCCCTCGCGGCCGTCCGAGCGCGCTTGGACGGGCTCCCCTCGTCGGGCGAAGGGTTACGCTTGGGCTGGGCGCCGCGGGACCGCCGCAGCGAGCTGATCGAGCTGTAACATCGAGCCACAACGCCGTCTTGCCCTTGCGACGCGGGGGCCCGTGGGCTACACTTCTGGCCGTCCCGCCTCCAAAGGGAGGCGGGCTAAACGCGCTGGCGATGACAAGACTAGAGAACGTGGGGTTGGGGCTGCTCGTCCTGGCGGTGGCCGCCTTTGCGGCCGCCGAAGCGTGGGACCTGTGGCGAGGGGTGATGAGCCCGCTCTGGGTTTCCCGCGACGCCCCAGCCAAGGCCAAGGCCCTCGCTCCGGAGGAGCGCTCCTTGGAGGAGTTAGGCGCGCTCGTCTTGCGGAGCCAGGGGTGCTTGGCCTGCCACAATCTGGATCTTAAGGGCGGCGTCCTCGCGCCCTCGCTGGACAACGTCGGGGTCCGCCGCGACGCCCAGTGGCTCCGGGAGAAGCTCCTTGAGCCCCACGCCAAGCTGCCGGGGACCTTCATGCCCGCGTACGACGATCTCAGCGAGGCGGAGCTGAACGCCCTGGTCGCGTTCCTGGGGGCGCTCACGCCCGCCCGCCGAAGCCCCGACAACACCGGCGAAGCGAAAATCGAGATCCCGACGGACGAGCAGGGGAACCCGCGGTTCACCCCCGAACAGGTCGAGCGGGGGAAGCTGCTCTTCCAGCAGCAGGGCTGCGTCGGCTGCCACGCGATCAACGGGCTCTTCCCCGGCGGCCCCGTCGGGCCGAACCTCACCCGCGAGGCCCAACGCAAGCGCACCGACGAGTGGCAGCTCCAGCACCTCATCGACCCCGTGAGCGTCTACGTGGTGGGGGAGCCGCCCGAGGGCGCCGCCTGGCCGATGCCCGGCTACGGCCACCTCCCTCCTGAAGACCTGAAGGCCCTCGTGGCCTTCCTGCAGAGCTTGAAGTAGAAGTGAAGCGAGAAGTGAAGTGAAAAGTGAAGGAAGTGAAAAGTGAAGCGGGTCAGGCGCGCTGCCCCTGCTTCCTCTTCCCGGTCCCGGTGCCCGCGCGGGCCTTCTCGAACATCTCCTGGACCTCCGCGACGGTGGTGGCCTCCTCCGGCCCCTTGTCGTCGCGGAACCTCAGGAAGCGGGGGAAGCGCAGGGCGATGCCGGGCTCGGCCTCGCTCGGGGCGCCGCAGGTGTGGATCGGGCTCCTCGTCAGCTCGGCGCCCGAGATCTCCAAGACGACGGCGGGCTCGAACCAGCGGGTCGGCTCGAGCTTCGAGACCACCCGGGCGGGCTTGTGATCCGTCTCGTAGGGCCGGAACCGCTCGGGCAGCCGGGCCAGCTCCTCGTCGCTGAAGCCGGTGCTCACCTTGCAGAGCGTCTCGAAGCGGTCGCGCTCGGGGTTGTAGAC
>WFPR01000206.1 GCA_015487455.1 Candidatus Bipolaricaulota bacterium | reverse complement strand
GCCTCAACCTCAGCCCGAGCCTTCACCGGCACCGGCTCCCTCTCCGCCCCCGCCGTCGCCGAAGCCGAGGGAAGAGCCCCGGATCGCGCTGGCCCCCGAGAAGGTGGAGCGGGCGAAAGCGCTGATCCAGAGGCTGGGGTGCGGCTCGTGCCACGCCCTGTACGCGCCCTCGATCGGGCTGGTGCTCACGGGCACCGTGGGGCCGGACCTCACGTTCGAGGGCCGTCGGGGGCGCTCCGACGAGTGGCTGTGGCGCCAGCTCACCAACCCGACGTCCATCCCCGACGCGGAGGTCGTGCCGGGCTTCGAGGGGCTGCAGAAGGTGATGCCGAGCTACGATCGCGTGCTCCGCGACGAGGAGCTGGCCCTCCTCGTCGAGTTCCTGCAGAGCCTGCGCTAGCCCGAACGTGGAGCGGGAGCGACGCGCACCCCCATCCCACCCGGGTCACCCGGGTCCTTGGCGCCCCTCGCCGACCCTCGCTGGACTTTTCCGCCAAGCGGCCTCAAACTGTAGGGGCCGTCACGCGGCCCGCTTTCGGCTTCGGCAAGAACTGGACCAAGGGCGAGGGTGTGGGAGTGGGTATGCGAGCGGGGCTCCTCTCGAAGCTCCTTCCCGACGAGCAGCTGGATTCCGTCTTCGACCTCGACGTGGAACGGCTGAAGGCCCGGGGCATTCGGGGGCTCGTCTTCGACCTCGACAACACCCTGGGGCCGTGGGGGTTTACCCAGCTGGACGAGCGGACGCGGCGCTGGCTGCGCGCCCTCGAGGCCCAGGGCTTCCGGCTGGGGTTCGTGAGCAACGACGGTGGCCAGGGGCGCGAGGCGCTCCGAGCCGCGCTCGACGGCGACGGCCACCCCGTCGTCTTCCGGGCGGGGAAGCCCGGCACCCGGGGGCTGCGTCAGGCGCTCGAGGCGCTGGGCCTCCCGCCCGAGCGGGTGGCCCTGGTCGGGGACCAGCTCTTCACGGACGTGCTGGCCGCCAAGCGCCTAGGGCTGTACGCGATCCGGGTCAAGCCCCTGGCCGACGACCCGCACGACTGGGGGCTGAAGCTCCGTCGCGGGCTGGAGCGTCTCGTCCTCCGTTGGGCCTCCCGTCAGCGTCAACGCCAACGTCAGCGTTAGCGTTCGCCGGGATCGGGGGTTCGGGGTTGAAGCCCGCTCGCCCGTCTGCTATCGTGGACGCGATCGCTCGGCATTCGATGCCCAAACCAAGCAGGCTAAACAGACGCGGAACGACGACCGGCGAAGGAGGGTGGGAGCGTGACGATCAAGCTGCGCGTCGACGGGATGAGCTGTGAGCACTGCGTGCAGGCGGTCAAGAAGGCGCTGGAAGGCGTGCCGGGCGTGAGGAGCGCTCAGGTCTCGCTGGAACAGGGGCTGGCGGAGGTCGAGGCGGCGGACGCCGAGGGCGTAGCCGTCGAGCAGCTGGTCAAGGCCGTGGAGGCCGCGGGCTACCGAGCCGAGGAGCTGTAAGCCGGGGAAGCCTGAGCCGCAGCGCTGAGGCAAGGCGGGGGCGCGCCGCGGATCGGGAATCAAGAGACCAGCGAACTAAAGAGCTCGCGCATGAACGTCCTTTGGGAGGCGCTGAAGGTCTTCGGCGCCGGCCCGGTGGTGGGGGGGCTGCTGGGGCTCGCGACCGGGGGGCTCCTGGTGAGCCTGACGGCCCCCCAGCTGTTGCCGCCGACGCTCTTCTTCGGGGGCATCTGGTACACGCGGCTGCTCTGGATGCTCGTGGCGCTCAGCGTGGGCGTCGCGGCGCTGCGCGGGCTCCTCGCGGCGATCCGGAGCGTCCGGGAGCGCGGGCTCCTCGCGGCGCTCGGGCAGGGGCTCACGAGCGTGCGGCTGGCCGTCTGGCTGATCGCGCTGCTCACCCTGCTCGGGCTCATCAGCACGCTCGTGCCCCAGCTCGCGCTCAACCGCGAGGTGGACCTGATCGCCCGCTATGGGGCCCAAAACTACGAGCTGCTCAAGCGCTTAGGCTTCTTCACCATCTTCAACACGCCCTTCGCCTACGCGATCGTCACGCTGTTCGTGTTGAACTTGAGCGCCTGCACCGTGAAGCGCCTGAGGGCGTCCATCCGCTACGTGCGGACGCCGATGGCCCCCAAGCGCCCCGAGGCGCTCCGGCGCATGCCCCACCACGCCGAGCTGACCTTCGCGCTCGGGGCTGGGGCTGAGGCCGGGGTCGCCGAGCCCGAGCGCGCCCGGGGGGTGCGGGAGCACGTCCGTCGGGTGTTGGGCCAGCGGGGCTTTCGGGTGCGCGAAGCTCCAGATGGACAGCTCCTGGCGGAGAAGTGGCGCTGGGAGCGCTTCTCGATCGACGTCTTCCACATCAGCCTGCTGGTCGCGATCGGGGCGCTCTTGATCACCGAGCTGTGGGGCTACAACTACTTGGAGGTCGCCTACGAGGGGGACGTCCTGACGATCCCGGGGCGCGACTTCAAGGTCCGCGTCGAGGAGTTCTGGAGCGAGAACTACCCCGGCACCGAGCGGGTGATGGACTGGAAGACCCGCCTGAGCGTCCTCGACGCCCAGGGGCGGGTCGTCAAGACGGGGATCACCGAGGTCAACCACCCGTTCAGCTACCAAGGCATCAGCATCTACCAGGCCGCGATGGGCGAGGACTGGCTGGGGAGCGCGCGGGTGGTGCTGCGCATCGTGCGCGTGGAGGACACCCAAGGGGAGGGACAAGGGGAGGAGCGGGAGGTGGGCA
>WFPR01000205.1 GCA_015487455.1 Candidatus Bipolaricaulota bacterium | reverse complement strand
TGTGTATAAGAGACAGGCCGGGTTGGGGAGGAGGTCGCGCTGCCCGAGGCGGGGTTGCGCGTCAGGATCCGGGCCTTCCTCCCGGACTTCGCGCTGATCGAGACGCCCCAGGGCCGCCAAGCGTACAGCAAGTCGCTCAAGCTGCTCAACCCAGCCGTCTACGTCGAGCTGTACGACGAGGGGTCGGGGGAGCGGGTGCTGCGCACCTGGAGCTTCTCCCGGATGCCCGAGCTGCAGCGGCTCCTCGACGCGCCGTACCGGGTGTACCTCGAGGGGATGACCGCTCAGCAGTTCACGGGCCTGGAGATCAGCTGGGACCCCGGGCTCCCGTTCGCCTACGGGGCCTTCGCCGTCATGACGCTGATGCTGATCGCTCACGTCGCGCTGCGCCACCAGATGCTCTGGGTGAGCGTCCAGGTCGAGCCCGAGCGGGGACAAGGGCGGGTGATCGTCGGCGGCCGCAGCCGCAAGGGGGAGTTCCCAAACTTTGACGCCCTGGTCCGCGCGATCGCGGCCCACCCGACCCTTACTCTCACCCCCGTGCCCACCACGACCGAGACCGAAAGCCCGTTTCATGTCGGAGAGGGAGACGGAAAAAAGGGAGAAGTTGAGGCGCGGGAGCGCCCTGTGTCCGTTCTTGAGGAGGGATCGTAAGGATGCTGAAGGGTGTGGACAGCACGCTGTTCTTCTTCCTGAGCACCCCGGCGTACTTTCTCGCGTTGCTCTTCTATTTGATCAGCGCGGTCTTCGGCGGCTCCGTCCCCGTCGCGCCGCGCTCGAGTCTGAGCCGAACGGGCTTCCTGGCCACCCCCATGGCGGGAGGCGGGGCGGCCGCCCTGAGCGTGGAGCCGCGGTCGCGGGGGGCGGCGAAGGCGGAGACGGAGGCAGCGGGGTCGGGGCTCCCCTGGAGCCGATTGGCCCGCTGGATGACGATCTTAGGCGTCCTGCTGAGCACCGTTGGGGTGGTGATCCGCACGATTGAGCTGGGGAACGCGTCGCACTGGGCGATCACGACGTTCCTGCCCGTGACGACCACCTACGAGACGCTGACGTTCATGGCCTGGATCATCCCGCTGGCGTACCTCTTCTTCGAGCGCCGCTATCGGGTGTCGGGCGTCGGGGCGATCGTCACGGGCTTGGCGTTCGCGATGCTGGCGGTCGCCGCCTCGCCCACGATCGCGCCGCGGGCCGTCGCGCCCATCGTCCCCGCGCTCCAGAGCTACTGGCTCGTCATCCACGTGCTGTTCATGATGGTCGGGATCGCCTGCTTCACCACGGGGTTCGGGGCCAGCTTGGTGCTGCTCTGGCGTCGCTATCGGGGGGAGCCCCCCGAAGCGCTGAAGAAGATCGAGGAGCTGGTCTACAAGGCCAACGCGCTGGGGTTCCCCTTCTACGGCATCGGGGGGCTGGTCTTCGGGGGGATCTGGGCCAAGGAGGCCTGGGGCCGCTACTGGGAGTGGGACCCCAAGGAGACGGCCATGCTCATCGCCTGGCTCGCCTACGCCGTGTACCTCCACGCCCGGATCTCCTGGGGCTGGCGGGACCTGAGGACCGCGTGGCTCTCCATCCTGGCCTACGGGATGGTCCTGTACACCTGGATCGGGATCAACTACTTCGTGGCCAGCCTGCACAGCTTCACGTGATCGCGTGACGGGACGGGACGCACGCACAGCAAGAAAAGGGCGGCCCTTGCGAGCCGCCCCGGAGGTGAGAGGGTGTGCCACTTGGCTCATGCCCGCGAGCCAAGCCCAAGGAGGTGATACCGCTCCCTCTTTATAGCAAGAGCGCCCGAGGGGGTCTGTAATCTCACTCACCTTCCCGTCGATCTTGGGGCCCTTGGCCCTCGCGGAGCTCGGCCTCGACGAGCCGCCGGGCGTACGCCAGCGCGGCCTCCCGGCTCGGAAGCTCCCCGGCGTAGATCTTGTCGTAGATGCGCTCCAGGAGCCGACCCAGCTGGGGCCCCGGCTTCACCCCCAGCCGGATGAGGTCGTGCCCGTCGATCAGCTTGCGGGCCCGGGTGAGCCGCTCCAGCTCGCGCAGCCGGATCAGCAGTCGGGGGAGGCGCTCCAGCACCGGGAGCCACCCTTGGGCCTTCATCGCGCTCGCCTGGCAGTCGGCGATCATGAGCTGCACCAGCTTCGCGAACCCGGGGAAGCGCGCCCGAAACGCCTCCAGCGGCTTTGCGGCGTCCTCCCGAGCCTTTAAGAAGCGGACTTGCTTGCCCTGCCCCATCTCGGGGAAGTGGCCCACGCGCTGGTGCTCCTTGACTAAGAACACGACCAGCTCCGTCTCCGCGTGGCTGAGGCGCAGCCGACGGCAGACGGCCTCGGCCTTCCGGGCCCCGAGGGCGTCGTGCCCGGCGGCGTTCTTGTGCTGATTCCGCTCGAGCGCCTCGCGCTTCCCGACGTCGTGGAGCAGCAGGGCCAGCTTCACCAGCGGGTCTTCTATAAAGCGATCCGCGATCCGGAGGGCGAGCACCGTGTGCGTGTACACGTCGCCCTCGGGGTGATAGATCTCGGGCTGAGGGACGCCCTTGCAGGCCGCGACTTCGGGGAGCACCCGCTCCAAGAGCCCCAGCTCGTCCATCAGCTGGATGCCCTTGGCCGAGCGCGGCGTCCTCAGCATGGCCAAAAGCTCGTCGCGCACCCGCTCCGCCGAGATCCTCAGGAGGCCGTCGCGGTGGCGGCGGATGGCCGCGCGCGTCCGGGGCTCGAGGGTCGCGTCCAGCTTGCAGGCGAAGCGGACGGCCCGCAGCAGGCGCAAATAGTCCTCGCGGAAGCGCGCGTCGGGGTCGCCGATCGCCCGAATGATTTTACGCTTTAAGTCGGGGACGCCGCCGACGAGGTCGATCACCTCGCCCGTCAGGGGGTGGGCGGCCAGCCCGTTGACGGTGAAGTCCCGCCGCTTGACGTCTTGGGCCAGCGAGCGGACCAGCTCGACGCGCCGGGGCCGGCGCCCGTCGTACTCGCCCTCCACCCGGAACGTCGCCACCTCGTACGCCCGGCCGTCGGGGCCCAGCACCTTGAGCACGCCGAACGCCTTGCCCACCTCCACGACTTTGCGATCGCGGAAGAGGCGGCGGACCTCGTCGGGGAGGGCCGCCGTCGCGAGGTCCACCTCCTCGGGCGCCCAGTCGTCGTCGCCTTGCCATTGGGCGAGCAGGGCGTCGCGGACCACCCCGCCGATCAGCACCGTCTCGTGACCCGCCTCGAGCAGCCGACGGGCGACCTCGCGGGCGAACGGGTGAGCCCGATACACCCGCTCGACGTCGATGCGCAGGCGGTCGTGGCGGTCGTGTTCGGCGCCCATGCCCATGCCAAGCCAAGATTAGGGCCGGATCGCGACGGGCTCGTTCAGCTTGAGCCCCAGCGCCTCGCGGGCGCTGCCCTCCCGCACCGAGATCTCGACCAGCTCGTGGCTGCCCAGAATTAAGCAGGGCTCCCCCGGCTCGGCGTAGCCGTAGCTCTTGCGCAGCTTTACGCTTCGCGTGCGCCCGCCCACCTCCAGCGCCACCGCCTGGTCGAACGCGACGCGCTCGCTGAACGCCTCGGCGGGCACGTTCGTGATGGCGTTCCCGAAGCGGTCGAAGTAGACGAT
>WFPR01000204.1 GCA_015487455.1 Candidatus Bipolaricaulota bacterium | reverse complement strand
TCGCGGTCGAGCACGTCTTCACGCTGATCCCCGCGGCCGTGGTGCGGGTGAGCCCCGACAGCCCTGGGCTGATCGAGGCGCTACAGAATGACCCGAGCGTTCAATACGTCGTCCCCGACGGCCCCGTGTTCACGCCCGAGCGCCTCGGTCCCGTCGACACGGATCTAAACGGGCCAGACGGGCGAACGGGGATGGGGCGGCTGGTGGCGCCGCAGGCGATCCCCGTCGAGCGCTACAGCTGGGGGGTCGAGCGCATCGGCGCGCCCGCGGTGCACCGCGCGAGCCCCGCTGGGATCACAGGGGTCGCCGTGGGCGCTGAGGGCGCGGGGGCGCCCTTTGCGCTCGTCGTCGGGCTGCTGGGGCTTCCCCTCGGCGGGCTCGTCGCCCGCGCGCGGGGCCAGCGACCCCGGCGGCCTTGGGCGCTCGTGCTGACGTTGGGGCTGGGCGTAGGGCTCCTGGGGCTTTTGGGCTGCTCGATGGCCGTCGTGCTGCCGCACCCCGGCGTGCTGGGCGAGGGGGTCACCGTCGCGCTGCTCGACACGGGCGTCGACCTCAAGCACCCCGATTTGCGCCGAAACGTCGTGGGCGGGGTCGACCTCGTCAACGACGACGACGAGCCCCAGGACGACAACGGCCACGGGACGGGGGTGGCAGGGCTGCTGGCCGCCGCCGAGAACGGCCTCGGGCTCGTCGGGACGGCGCCCGCCGTAAAGATCCTGGCCGTCAAGATGCTGCGCTACGACGAGCAGGGCTCGATCGTCGATCTGATTCGAGGGATCGAGTGGGCCGTCGGCCGCGGGGCCCAGATCGTCAGCATGAGCCTCGGCACCGAGGAGGACAACACTGCGCTCCGGCGGGCGATCCAGGCAGCATATCGAGCTGGGGTGCTCTTGGTCGCGGCCGCGGGGAACAAGGGGACGCGGGTGCTCTACCCGGCCGCGTACCCCGAGGTGATCGCCGTGGCCGCGACGGACCGGCGCGATCGGAGGGCGTGGTTCAGCAACACGGGGCCGGAGGTGGAGCTGGCCGCGCCGGGCGTGGAGCTGCTCACGACAGGGCTGGCCGGGGGCTACCAGACGGTGAACGGGACGTCGTTCGCCGTCCCCCAGGTCGCGGGGGTGGCCGCGCTGGTGATGAGCACCGGGCTGCGCGACCCCGAGGCCGTCCGCCAGCGCCTCCGCCGGACGGCCGACGACCTGGGGTTGCCCCTCACGGCCCAGGGCTACGGGCTCGTCGACGCCCAGCGGGCCGTCCTGGGCGCCGAACGCCCGTAACAGCCTAAAAAAGAAAGCCGAGCAAGGGGACGTAGGACGTACGCAACGCCATGGCGACGCCGGAGCGGGAGCGAGAGCGGGCGCGCGAGGCGCTCCTCGAGGAAGGGGAAGACGAGGTGGAGGCGTTCAAGATGAGCCTCTCGGAGCATTTGGAAGAGCTTCGGCAGAGGCTCATCTACGCGCTCGTCGCCGTGGGGGCGCTGGCCGTCCTGGCGTACGCGTTCAAGGAGCCGCTGCTCGCGCTGCTCACGGAGCCGCTCCAGGAGGCGTTCCCCTTCGCTGAAGATTTCCCGGCCCGCCTGCGGGCGTGGCTGCTGGCCGCCCGCGCTCAGGACTACCTGAACGACCGCGAGATCGAGTGGCTGGTGCGCGGGCTGGCCCGCACCGGGCTGTTCATCCTGCACCCCGTGGAGGCGTTCTTCAGCTACCTGAAGCTCTCGATCTACGCGGGCCTGCTGGCCGGGATGCCCGTCGTGCTCTACCAAGTCTGGAAGTTCGTGATACCCGCGCTCTACCGCCACGAACGCCGCTACTTTTTGAGCTTCCTCGTCTTCGGGAGCGGGCTCTTCTACGTGGGCGTGGTGTTCTGCTTCTTGGTGGTGCTGCCGCTGGCGCTGCAGTTTTTGATCGGCATCGGCGGCGCGGCGGCCGCCCCCATGCTCGGGATGGGCAACTACATCTCGTTCACGATGCTGTTCATGCTCGTCTTCGGGCTCAGCTTCGAGATGCCCCTGGTGATGTACCTGCTCACCAAGCTCGGCGTCGTCTACCCCGAGACGTGGCGGGAGCAGTGGCGGTTCGTGGTGTTGGGGGCGTTCGTCGTCGGGGCGATGTTCACGCCCCCCGACGTCTTCACCCAGGTGGCGATGGCCAGCTCGATCCTCGTATTATATGGCGTCGGGCTGCTGCTGGTGCGCCTCGCCGCCCGCGGCGAAGCCCACACCCGGCCCGAGCCCACGACCGCGACGGAGGCCGAGGCCGACGAGAAAGAGGAGGAGACGGGAGTCGCCGTGTGAAGCTCAAGCTCAAAACAAGCGGGAGCTGCAGACAAAACAGGGACAGGGAGAAGAGGAGGCTGAGGAGCGAATGGGCGTGAGCGACCTCCGCCAGGGCGCGACGATCGAGTACCAGGGCGAGCTGTACACCGTGGTGGAGTACACGCACATGTTCAAGGGCCGAGGCAGGGCCGTGGCCCAGACGAAGCTCAAGAACCTGCGCACGGGGCGGGTCGTCTCGCAGACGCTCACGGACGCGGACGCCTTCAGGATCGTCCGCCTCGACGAGCGCCCGCTGCAGTACCTCTACCACGCGGGCGGCGAGTACCACTTCATGGACAAGGAGACGTACGAGCAGTACACCCTCACGGAGGAGCAGATCGGCGACCTCAAGCACTACCTCAAGGAGAACATGGACGTGACGGGGCTCTTCCACGAGGGCCGGATCGTGAAGATCGAGCTGCCGATCACGGTGGAGCTCAAGGTCGTGGAGACGCCGCCGGGGGTCAAGGGCGACACCCAATCGGGCGGCGAGAAGCCCGCCGTGCTGGAGACGGGGCTCGAGATCAAGGTCCCGCTGTTCGTCAAGGCGGGCGACGTCGTCAAGGTGGACACCCGGGACGGGCGCTACATCGAGCGGGTGAGCTGATGCGCAAGCGGGTCAGCATCGCGGAGCCGGTGATCGCCTCGATCGCCGGGCTGGCCGCGACGGCGGTGGAGGGGGTCAGCGGGCTGCGGGGGACCGTGGCCGAGCACCTCAAGGCCATCCTGAGCGACGAGGGCGGCCGCCACCGCCACGGGCGCGGGGTGCTCACCCGCCTCGAGGCCGACGGGGCCGTGCGCCTCACGCTGCACCTGGCCGTCGAGTACGGCCACCCGATCCACGAGGTGGCCCGCGCGGTCCAGGAGCGCGTCCGACGCGAGGTGGAGGAGATGACCGGGCTGCGGGTGCGGGCCGTCGACGTCTACGTGAGCGACCTCGTCCTGCCCGAGGGGGAGCAGGCCGGGCGGCCCGCGCCCGCGGGGGCGGGGATCGGGGAGCGCTCCGAGCGCGAACGCCACGAGCACAAGCACGAGCACGATGAGGCGCCTTAAGGCCCTCCTCGGGGGGCTGCTCTACGGCCTGGCCTTCCTGTGGACCCTCGCGCTGGGGCTCTACTTCGTCGGGCGCGCCCTAGGGGTGCCCCTACGGGTCCTTCGCTTCGAGACGGAGCCGCCCTACTTGAGGGACGCGCTCCTGGGCGGGGGGCTGCTGCTCATCGCGCTGTACTTCTTGGTGCGCGCGGTCCAGACGGGGCGCCGCGCCGCGGCCCGCATTCAGGGCCGGGGGCCCCAAGGCCCCATCTGGATCTCGCTCAACGCCGTCCAAGGGTTCATCCAGGGCGTGCTACGGGACGAACTGGGGCTGCCCAAGGCCCGCGTGCGGCTGAAGCCCACGGGCAAGGGGCTGATCGTTCAAGTCCACACGACGCTGCCCCTCGGGGAGAGCGTCCCGCGGCTGGCCGAGCGCGTCCAGACCCGGGTGAAGGCCCGCGTGGAGGAGCGGGTCGGCGTGGCCGTCCGGCGCGTGGAGGTCGTCGCCCAGGGGGTCCAG
>WFPR01000203.1 GCA_015487455.1 Candidatus Bipolaricaulota bacterium | reverse complement strand
TCTCGGGGCGGGCGAGATCCTGCTGACGAGCATGGACGCCGACGGGACGACCCAGGGCTACGACTTGGAGCTGACCCGAGCTGTCGTGGAGGCCGTCTCGGTGCCGGTGATCGCCTCCGGGGGCGGCGGCTCGCCGCAGCACCTCTACGAGGCGCTGACGGCGGGGGGCGCCCAGGCCGCGCTCGCCGCCTCCATCTTCCATTACGGCCGCTACACCGTGCGCGACGTCAAGCGCTACCTTCGGGAGCGGGGGGTGCCGGTGCGATGGGCCTGAACGCGCACTTTAGCTTTGACGTCCAGAAAGTCAAGTGGGACGCGCGGGGACTCGTCCCCGTGGTCGTGCAGGACGCCCGCGACGGGCGGGTGCGGATGCTCGGCTACATGAACGAGGAAGCCCTCCGGAGGACGCGGGAGACGGGCGAGCTGCACCTCTACAGCCGCTCGCGGGGGCGCCTCTGGCGCAAGGGCGAGACCTCGGGGCACGTCCACAGGGTGCGCGCTCTGCGTCTGGACTGCGACGGCGACGCCCTGCTGGCCCTGGTGGAGGCGGAAGGCCCGACGTGCCACACCGGCTCTGCGAGCTGCTTCGACTCCGACGACGCCCGCGCCCCAACGCCCGCCGCGCCCTTCGATCTGAGCGAGCTGGCTGACGTGTTGAGCGAGCTGTGGGCCGTGTTCGAGGAACGATGCCGCCGGCCGCGCGCCGACTCCTACGTCCGTCGGCTCCTCGACGACGAGCGGCTCCTGCAGCGCAAGCTCATCGAGGAGGCCGCGGAGACGGCCCTGGCCGAGGACGCCCAACGCCTGCGGGCGGAGGCCGCCGACCTGCTGTTCCACTTGGGCGTCTGGCTCTTCGCCCGGGGGGTGAGCTGGGCGGCCGTCGCCGAGGAGCTGCGCGCGCGACGGCCACAACGATCACGAGGACCGGGAAGCGGCGGACGCGGGCGCGGGTAGGTGCGACCGGGCCAGCTCGACCAGCCGGGCGAACGCCTCCGGGTCCCGAATGGCCAGGTCCGCGAGCATCTTGCGGTTGATCTTGACGCCCGCCTTGGTCAGCCCGCCCATGAACTCCGAGTAGCGGAGCCCGTGCTGGCGGCTGGCCGCGTTCACCCTCAAGATCCAGAGCCTTCGGAACTCCCGCTTGCGCAGGCGGCGGGAGATGTACGCGTTCTTGAGCGCCTTCATCACCGCCTGCTTGGCGATCCGCCAGCAGGAGTGCCGCTTGCCCCGAAAGCCCTTGGCCAGCTTCAGAATCTTCTTTCGCTTGCGGACGTGGACGGTCCCGCCCTTGACCCGCATCGTCCTCCTCCTTCACGTTCGCGTTCGTGCGCGTTCACGCTTCGCTCGACTCAGCTGGCGAGCAGCCAGAGGATGCGCTTGCGCGGCTCGCCCCCGATCTGCGTGCCCCGCCGGGCCTGGCGGCGATATTTCTTTCGCTTAGTTCGCTGCCTGTGGTGGTAGCCTGTCTTCGGGGCCAGCACCTTGCCCGTCTTGGTGACCTTCACGCGCTTCGCCAAGCCCTTATGACTCTTCTTGCCCCTTCGCGCCATGGTCGTTCTCCTTCGACTTTCCTCCTGAGCCTGAGCCTGAGGGGGCGGCGGGCACGAGGAGCATCTGGAGCGTGCGGCCTTGCACCTTGGGGCCCTGGTCGACCCGGCCCAGCCCCTCGACGGCCCGCTTCAGCCGCTCCAACAGCTCCCGCCCGCGGTCCATGTGCACGATCTCCCGCCCCCGGAAGATCACCGTCACCTTCACCTTGTCGCCGTCCTCCAAGAACTCCCGAATGCGCCGGACCTTCGTCTCGAAGTCGTGCGCCTCGATCTGCGAGGTGAAGCGCATCTCCTTGAGCTTCTGGACCTTCTGCTTGCGCTTCTCGCGCTTCTCCTGCTGGTACTTGTACTTGCCGTAGTCGAGGATGCGGCAGACGACGGGATCGGCCTGGGGGCCGACCTCGACCAGATCGAGCCCCCGCTTGCGCGCCTCCTCGAGCGCCCGCTCGAGGGGCATGATCCCCAGCTGCTTCCCGTTCTCGTCGATGACGCGGACGACCTTCGCCCGAATCGCCTCGTTTACGCGAACTTGCCGAACCGCGATGCTGACCTCCTCCGGCTCCCGCCTGCGCGTGGGTTGCCCCTCAGATCGATCGGGTCAATCCGGGTCGTTTTGGGGAAGATACCACACCCCTTGCCGACTGTCAAGGCGTCGCCCCCGAGTCCGAGGGCTGATACTCGAACTCCTGGGTCCCGAGGATCACCCGGTCGCCGGGTCGGATGCCCCGCCGCTTCAGCTCCCGGAAGACGCCGAGCCGCTCCAGCTGCTCCTGCAAGTACTCCACGGCGTCTTGCTCGGAGAGGTCGAGGCGGGCCAGCCGCTCGACGGCCCGCCCCCGCACCACGAACGCCCCGTCCTCCCGCCGCTCCACCACGAAGTCCTCCTCCACGCCCGCGGGCCGGTACACCTTCGGCGCCTCCGCGGCCGCGGGCGCGGGCTCGGGCTCGGACTCGGACGGCGCCTCCGCTTGGGCCTCCACTTGGGCCTCCAGCTCCTGGAGCTTCTGCCACAGCGTCCGCACCAGCTCGGGCACGCCCTGCCCCGTCGCCGCCGAGATGAAGAGCACCTCGTTCACGCCCGCCTCCTCCCGGAAGCGCGCCCGCACCCGCTCGACCTCCTCGGGCGTCAGCAGGTCGACCTTGTTGCCCACGACGATCTGGGGCTTCTCGGCCAGCGCGGGCGAGAACTGCCGCATCTCCTCGTTGACGACGCGATAGGCCTCGATGGGGTCGGGCGCCGGGTACGGGAAGCCCTTCTCGCCCGAGACGTCGATGAGGTGCACGAGCAGGCGGCAGCGCTCGACGTGCTTCAAGAACTTGTCGCCGAGGCCCTTCCCCCGGTGCGCCCCCTCGATGAGCCCCGGGATGTCGACGACCACGAAGCTCTCCCAGTCGCTGATCTCGACCACGCCCAGGTTGGGCTCCAGGGTCGTGAAGGGGTACGGCGCGATCTTGGGCCGCTTGGCCGTGAGGCGCGAGAGCAGCGTCGACTTCCCGGCGTTCGGCAGCCCCACGATCCCGACGTCCGCCAGGAGCTTCAGCTCGAGCTTGACCCAGCGCTCCTCGCCGGGAGCGCCCTTCTCCCGAATTCGGGGGGC
>WFPR01000202.1 GCA_015487455.1 Candidatus Bipolaricaulota bacterium | reverse complement strand
ACCTCCTTCTCGTCTCGGACGAGGAGCAGGCCGTCGGGGCCCACGAGCACCGGGGCGTTCGTGAAGGTCTTCAAATACTCCGTGTCCAGATACCCTTGCTCCACGAGCACGTTGGCGAAGGCCAGCCAGAAGGCGAGGTCCGTGCCGGGCTTGATGGGCACCCACTCGTCTACCAGGTGGGCGCCGCCGCGGACGTAGGGGTCGACGGCCACGATCTTCATGCCCCGCGCCTTGGCCTCGAGGGCTTGCTGCGGCCAGGTGATCTGGCACAGGTGCGCTCCGCCCGCCTGGGTGAGGTTCCACCCCCAGCTGAGGAAGTACTCGCAGTGGCGGAAGTCCACCTCGGCGCAGCCGTGGGTGCCGAAGATCAGCTCCTCGGCCCGATACCCCGCGTCGGAGCAGACCGCGCCGTGACCGTACTTGTTCTTGGTGCCGAAGGCCTTGTTGAAGGCCTCGTGGTGCCAGTACTTCGCCTTCTTGCGCCCGGCTTGCCAGATGAACTTCCGAATGTCCGTTTGCTTAATCTCGTTAAGCTTCTCCGCGATCTCGCTCAGGGCTTGATCCCAGCTGATCTCGACCCAGCGGCCCGGCTGGCCCTTGGCGTTGGTGCGCTTGAGCGGGGCCTTTACCCGATACGGGTCATAGAGCGAGGCGATCTGGGCTTGCCCCTTGGGACAGAGCGCCCCCCAGGTGCGCGGCTCGTCCGGATGGCCTTCCAGCTTGATCACCCGCCCGTCCGCCTTCCAGGCCAAGAGCGCGCAGTCCTGCTTGCCGATCCAGCAGGCGCTAGGCACGATCTCCTCCAACTCTTCGGCCAGGGAAGCCTCTTGGAACGCCCAGGCGAGGTCGTCGTCCTTAAGAAGCCCGCCCATCAGGGCCGCCGCGGTGGCAAACCCCGTCGTCTTGAGGAAGCTTCGCCGTGAGATCTTGGTGTTCAGCATCTCCTCCACCTCCCCCTTAGTGCCAACGAGAGCACTCGTCCGGCGTGTCGCTGAGGTAATAGACCCGCGGCTCCGTCCCGGCGTACTCGCGGACCCGCATCACCTTGGCCCGCTCCTCCTCCAGCACTTGGGAGACCAGGCTTTCGGGATCGCTCAAGTCCCCGATGTAGATGGCCCGCCCGATGCAGGTCGTCACACAAGCGGGCAAGAACCCCGACTCCAAGCGGTGGACGCAGAAGTGGCACTTGCGGGGGACGCCGATGAGCTCCTCACGGCTCCACTTGCGGTTGTACTCGTAGCTGGGGCGGGACCAATCGGCCTCGGGGTGCTCCGTCCAGAGCCGCCCGTCGTCGTAGTAGAGCGCCCGGTTGTAGGGGCAGGCCTTCCGGGCGGCCTCGAAGACCTCTTGGCCCTTCTGCACGCCGTACTTCTTGATCACCTCGTACCGAACGGCGACGACTCCGTCGGGCCGCTGCTCGAACGCTCCGGACACCACGGCGTTGGCCGCCTCTACGCACGGCGGGTTGGCACACTGCATGCAGTTGGCGGGCATGAAGACGGGTCGTGTGTCCCCGTAGCGCGGGTCTTCCCACTCTATGCTGGGAACCGTCCGATAGGTGACGCCCGGGGGCAGCGCGTTCTCGACGATGCAGGCTGCCTCGCAGGCCCGGCAGCCCACACATCGGCGGACATCGATGACCATCGCCCAGCTGCGCTGCTCCACCGGCTTGGCTAAGGCGCGCTCAAGGTCCTCGCGCAGGCGGACGAGGACGTCTCGAATCGTAATTTGTACCATGCAGACCTCCTTCGGACTCCGATCCAAGAAATGACCTTTGCCAGCGATCGGTCTCAGCCTAAGGGAGGGTCACAGGGACGCCTATGATGGACAGCATACGCTGGATTGATTTTCGTCATTTTTCGTTGATCGAGGAGGGTCCGTGCGGGCGAGGTCGTTTACCGTCGTCAGGCATGAGCTTTTATCGCTCCTCAAACGACGAATCTTTTTTGAGGAGGGTTCGGTAGTCCTGGGGGGTGTTCACACCGAAGAAGACGTCCTCATGGGTCCAAGCGCGCCAGACCTCCTCGGGGATTAGAAGCACCCGATTGGGCACGAGCCCCTCGACAAACCGCCGTAGCGACCGTTCGTTCCGGACGTGGGCTTGCTTCAGTTCCTCGGAGAGGGAGCGTCGGTACAGGGCGCACGTCACCTGGGGGACGCCCCGCCACAGGGGCACGAGGACGTCGGGCTTCGGCGATTGGGCCTCCAGATGGGCCCTTAGGCTACTCAAGAAGGACCCCGTGATGAAGGGGTAGTCCACGGCCAAAAGCAGCGCGTAGTCGCCTCGAACGCGGGGCAGCGCCCCGGTGAGCGCCCCCAGCGGCCCCGCCCCCGGCTCCGGGTCGAGGAGCACCCGCAAGCCCCGCGCCAAATCGCCCAAAGCCCGGCGCACCCGGGGCTCGTCGGCGGGGTCGGCCAGCAGCACCCAGACGGCGTCCGTCGCCTCGTAGAGGGCCTCGTAGGCCCGCGCGATCAGGGGCTTCCCCTCGAACTCGAGGAAGCGCTTATCTTTCCCCAGACGGCGGGAGCGCCCCCCCGCCAGGAGCAGCCCGGCGACCCGCACCTTTGCCCTCCCTTCCCCGGGAATTCGGGCTCAAGGGGCCCACTCGGCGACGGCGCACAGCGTGACGTTCGGCAGCCGGACGCGCCCCTCGGGCGTCGTGTAGGGGCCCAAAGCGGCCTTCATCGCCTCCCAGACGGCCGTTTGGCGGTCGGGGGGCTGCTCCTCGACGACCGTCCGCACGGGGGTCGAGACCTCCTGCTGGAAGCGCACGTACGCCTCGGGCGAGTCGAACTCGAACGCGATCGTGAGCGGCTCGATCGTCACGTTCGCGAACCCCGCGTCCTCCAGCGTCCGCGCAAGCTCCCGAGGGTCGGCCAGGCGGAAGGGCCCCGGCATCTCCGGCGGGGGCGGCGGCAGGTCGAGGACCTCGCGCAGCGAGCGCATCGCGATGCTGAGCATCGGGACCTCCTCGGGCGGCCCCCACACCGCCGCGGCCAGGCGCCCGCCGGGCTTGAGCCGCTCCCCGATGCCCCGGAGCGCCTTGGGCAGGTCGGGGAGGAACATCAGCCCCCAGCGGGAGAGGGCCGCGTCGAAGTCCCGCTCCCTAAGCTCGAGGGACTCCGCGTCCCCCTCGTAGAACTCGATGTGGGAGAGCCCCAGCGCCGCGGCCCGCTCGCGGGCGATCGCCAGCATCCCCGGGGCCAGATCGAGGGCCACCACCCGGCCGCCGGGCCGGACCCGGCGCGCCGCGGTCACCGCGGGCTCGCCGATCCCCGTCGCCACGTCGAGGACCTTGTGGCCGGGGCCCAGCCCCGCCCGCTCCACCAGCCGGTCGCTCACCGGCTGCGCCCCCCGCTCCAGGGTGCTCCACCAGCGCCGCCAGCCCTCGGCCGCCGCGCTCCAGCCCGCCCGCTGCTGCTCCTTGTACGCCTCCGGGTCAAAGGTCCCTGCGTTGTTCGCGTCCATCGCGTTCGTCCGAACCTCCTCTTCGTCTTTATCTTTATCATTCGCGACCCGCCCCTCGTGCGCGCGGGACGCTCGGCTCGGGTTGGGATGGGATGGAGGCCAGTATACCCGATGGCGCTCAGCTTCCGACGTTGGGAGCGGGAAGGTCGTCGGGGACGTCCACATCCCGCTGGGTGAGGGCTTCTTCTGTGTTTTTAAGTTCGATCTCGATCGCGCCCCGGCGCAGGAGGGCTTGGGCCCCGACGTCGCCCTCGAGCTTCCGGAGCGCGGGGAAGAGCTCGCGGGGGAGGGCCGTGGGG
>WFPR01000201.1 GCA_015487455.1 Candidatus Bipolaricaulota bacterium | reverse complement strand
CCCGTGCACCCGTTGCCCGCCACCCTAGGCCGACGCTCGGCTCCTGGTGTCACGCGCCATCCCCTCCTTGGCCCTTCCGAGTCTCCCGCGCTCGCGGGACGCCTGTGGCGTCCGTCGGGTCGTCGAGCGCGAGTGGCGCGGAGTATAGCACAGGTGGCCGTGAGGTGTCAAGCCCCGGCGTTGACCCGTGGCCCCTTTCGTGGTAGAGTTAGGCCCATTATGGCGCGCATCCCGATCCGCTGGGCGTGGGGGGCGCTCGGGGGGGCCGCGGTCTCCCTCTCCCTCTCGCTTTCGCTCTCGTTCTCGTTCTCATCCCTCGAAGCCCCGGCTCCGTCGGGGTCGGTGTGGCAGCGGACCAACCCCGGCGGGGGTGGGGCCTTCAACGCCGTCGGCGCTGGGCCCACCGGGATCCTCCTTGCCGCGAGCGACCTGAGCGGCGCCTACCGCTCCCTGGACGGCGGGCGGACCTGGGACGTCATCGGCGCCGCTCGCGGCCTCACCGTCACCCACGTCAGCGGCTTGGGCTTCGACCCCCTCGACCCGGCGATCCTCTACCTGGGCACCGAGGCGGGCCTCTTCCGCAGCGCCGACTCCGGCGACACGGTCACCCCGGTGCTGGACCACGGCTACATCACCGACATCGAGGTCGCTCGGAGCGACCCCGCCGTGGGCTACGCCGCCTATCACTCCCGCCACGACGTCGCCGACGGGGTGGTGTACCGGACGACCGACCGGGGGCGGAGTTGGCGGCGAATCAGCGGCCCCTCCCTCCCAGGCGGGCTCCACCTCCTCGAGCTGATCGTGGACCCCGGCGACGCGGGGAGGGTCTACGCCCTGGCCGGGGAGGGGCGGTTCGCCTGTGGCCCCGCGGCCCTCTTCGAGAGCCGGGACGGGGGCGCAAGCTGGCGGCGGATCGGGGAGGAGCTGGGCCAGATCGCCCACGCGGCCCTCGACCCCCACGATCCCCGGACCCTCTACGTCACCACCTACGGCGACGTGTGGGACCCCGGCTACGAGTGCATCACCGACGATCCGGAGGGCGGGTACCTCTATCGCGGCACCCTCAGCGGCGGGGCGTGGACCTGGGAGCGGCTGACCGGCGAGGACGACCTGGGCAGCCGCAACCTGTGGGTCTGGCCCGACGCCGACGATCGGCGCGCCCTGCGCGTGATCGACATGGACTGGCCCGAGATCTGGGAGTCCACCGACGGCGGGGCCACCTGGCGATGGCTGAGCGGCAAGGAGGACTGGGACCCCGGCTGGACCGGGGTCGAGTTCGCCTACGGCGCCAGCTTCAACGGCGACGCCAAGACCCTGGGCGTGGACCTGTCCGACCCCGACGCGCTGCTGTGGGTCGACTCCCAGTTCATCTGGGCCACCCGCGACGACGGGCGGACGTTCTTCCCGCTGCACACGCAGGCCGTGGCCCCCGGCCGGTGGCGGTCGCGCGGGGCGGACAACATCGTCCCCTTCGGCCTGGCCCTCAGCGCCGACTCCACCCACGTCTACCTGACGATGCCCGACCTGGGCTGCTTCCGCAGCGACGACGGGGGCTACAGCTGGCAAAACTGCAACGATCCCCGCTTCGTCGGCACCTGGTACGGGTATGGCGGCAACAGCATGACCGTGGCCGCCGACCCGACGCGACCCAACGTGGTCTGGGTCACCCAGGGCGAGGGGATCGTGGGCTATCCGCACACGCTGGCGCGCAGCGACGACCACGGCGCCACCTGGACGCCCGTGGGGACCGGCCTGCCCGACGGCCTCCCCGCGGGCCTGAGCGTGGACCCCCACAGCCCCGCGGCGCGGCGCACCCTGTTCATCACCGTGGACGGCGACGTGTACCGCAGCCGGGACGACGGCGCCACCTGGACCCGGGTCCTGGCCTGCGGCGGGTGCCGCCACACCGCCGTGGACGCCCATGACGGACGGGTCGTCTACGCCGGGGGCGAGGCCGGGCTGTGGCGCTCCCTCCAGGGGGGAGCGCCGGGCACGTGGGAGCGGATCGGCCTCCCGGAGATGCGGGGGCGGCTAGGAGGCGAGTTCTGGGACACGTATTGGGAGGGGGTGGCGGCCGTCCGACCCGACCCCATCCGGCGGGGGTGGGTCTACGTCGCCGTCTTCGGCGACGGCCGGGGGCTGTACCGCAGCCGCGACGGCGGCCGGACCTGGGAGCGCCTGCTGGCCGACGACTTCCTGCGCGACGTGGCCGTCTCGCCCCGGAACCCCGACCACCTGTTCGTCGCCTCCAGCAGCGCGCTGTACTCCGGCGGCTACGATCCGGCCTCCCGGGGCGTGCTCTTCAGCCGCGACGGCGGCCGGAGCTGGACGCCCTTCAACGAGGGGTTGGCGTGGCCGTTTGCCCACGCGATCGTGATCGATCCCAACCCGCCCCACGACCTCTGGCTCGCCTCCCCGGGGACGGGGTATCACCGCCGCGCGCTCCCGACCGACTAGCTGGCGGCTAGCTGGCGGTCAGCGGTACGCCCGCGCCTCGCAGTCGTACTCGGACTTGCCCCGCTCGCTCCCGTCGGGGTCGCCGTAGCGGCAGCGGTCGACGACGCGGCCCTGGGCGTCCTTGAGCACGACGACGTCCTCGCCGTTGTCCCAGATCTGCGTCCGGGCGCACCAGTACAGCTCCGTCGGGGTGTTCGAGCCGCAGCCGGTGAACACCTTGACCCGCTGGCCCCCGCCCAGCCGAAAGCCCTCCGGGAAGGCGAAGACGTGGCTCCTCAGCCCCCGATCCCCCAGCTCGTCGGCCAGCGTCCAGCCCGTCAGCTCGACGTCCCGCTGGGCGCGGAGCACCACCCACTCGCCGTTCTTGTTCTGGTTGTCGTCCCCCTCCGCGTCGTAGCGCACCCGCTCGATGACGACGGGCTTCCCACCACGGGGCGGCTCGGGCTGGGGCTCGGGTTCGGGCTCAGGTTCGGGTTCAGGCTCGGGCTCGGGTGGGGGCGGCGCAGGCGACTCGGGGCAGGCGAGCCAGAGGCCGCGCTTGGCGGCCCGGGCCTCGGCCTCCAGCTCCGCGAAGAGCGCCCCGTAGCGCAGCGGTTGGCCATCCTCGAGGGTCGGGGAGGAGCGGGCCAGCCCTTGGGCGATCAACACGGCGTTGACCATCGCGAGCCCCTTGGGGTCCAAGTACACGTACGCGAGGAGGTGGCCCTGGGCGTCGCGCTCGCGGGCGTCCAGCTCCAGCCAGACGGTCCGCCCCAGGAGCACATCGCGGTTGTAGAGCAGCGCCTCGGGGCCGAAGCACTCCGCCGGGCCGGGCGCCTCCACCCCCAAATAGCGCACCCGCTCCACGGCGCCCGTCCCCAACAGCGCGCGGATCGTCGCGCCGTCGAAGACCCGCGACACCTCGCCGACGAGCACGAGCGGGGGCTGCGGCGGCCCCGAGAGCGTGAGCCCCCATCGGGCCGCCAGCAGCCCCAGCGCCAGCGTCAGGGTCAGCGTCACCCCCAGCGTCCCGGCCGCCCGGCTGAGCCGAACGCGCTCGCGCATGGCTGGCGGCTAGCCACAGCGCCCCACGAGGTTGTCGGAGACGTCCGTGCCGTTGCCCGCGATGAGGTTCCCCTTGCAGGCCACGGTGGACGTCGGGTCGGCGAAGAGCCCGAAGCCCTTGTTCTCCTTGATCTGCGTCTCGCGGATGCTGCCCAAGGAGTTGAGCAGGTGGACGCCGTCCTTCGCGTTGCCCAACACGACGCTCTGGACGAGGGTGAGCGCCGAGCGGTCCCGGGCGAGCACCCCGTGGCCGCCGTTCGCCCGCACCTCGACGCCCCTTAAGCTGGCCGAGGAGCCCGTGAGCGCGAGCCCGTCCCCGGCGTTGGCCTTGAGCTGGCCCTCGATCGCGAGCAGGGCCGAGCGCTCCTCGACGAGCAGCCCTGGCCCTTGGTTGTTCTCGACGCGGCTCGCCCGCAGGCTGGCCACGGCCCGCACCAGCCGCAGCCCACCCTGGGCGTTCCCCGCCAGCGCCGTGTCGAAGACGCGCACCGCGGTGCTGTCCTGGGCGACCAGGCCCCAGCCGCCGTTGGCCTCGACCCGGCTCGCGCTCAGGCTGGCCGGGGAGTTGACGAGCCGGAGCCCGTCGCCCGGGTGCCCCGCGATCGCGCTCCGGGCCACCGTCACCGTCGAGTCCTGGGCGTCGATGCCGCGCCCGCCGTTCCCCGTGATCGCGCTCTGGTCGATCACGTCGGCGGAGCTGTTGCGCAGCCGGAGGCCGTCGCCGCCGTTGTCCGCCACGGTCGTGGCCGCCAGGCCCACCGTCGAGCGCTGCGCCTCGACGCCCGCGTCCCCGTTCCCCGCGATCCGGCCGTTCGCGATGTCCAGCGAGCTGTCCTCGAGCTGCACGCCCTGCCGGTCGTGCCCCTCGATCTCGCTGTCGCTCAGCGTGACCGTCGACTGGACGGCGCTCAGGCCCACGGCGCCGTTGGCCTCGATCCGCGTGGTGCCGATGTCGGCCTTGGCGTCGACGAGCTGGAGGCCCCCCTCGCGATGGCCCTTGACGGTCGTGGCCCGCAGCGTCACGGTGGCGTCCTCGGCGTCGAGGCCCCAAGGGCCGTTGCCCTCGATCTCGCCGACGCGCACGTCCGCGGAGCTGGCCCGCAGCACCAGGCCGCCCCCGGCGTGGCCCTTGACGGCGCTCTGGATCAGCGTCACGCGCGAGCGTTCCTCGGCCCGCACCCCCGCGCCCCGGTTGCCCTCGAGGGTCACCTCGGCCCCCGTGAGCGACGAGCGCGCGAGCGCGAGGCCGTCGCCGCCGTTGTCCGCGAGCGTGACGCTCAGGAGCGTGAGCTTGGCGTCCTCGGCCCGCAGCCCGGCCTCCCCGTTGCCCTCGATGCGGGTGGCCTGGAGCTTGCCCGACCCGGCGAGCACCCGCACGCCCTCCTCGGGGTGATCGGCGATGACCGTCCCGTCGGCCGTGGTGAGCACGGCGTTCACGACGCGGACGCCCACCCCGCGGTTGCCCGCGACGGTCACGCCCTTGAGGTCGGCCATCGAGTCGTCGAGCGCGAGCCCGTCCCGGCCGTGGTCCGTGACCGAGCCGCCCGTCATGAGCACCGTCGAGCGGGCCTGGGCGAGCACGCCGAAGCCGTCGTTGGCCTCGAGCGTCGCGTCGGTGAGGTCGGCCACGGAGCCGGTCAGCGCCAGGGCGGTGCCGGGGTGCCGCGCGACCCGCGTCCTCACGAGGGTGAGCTGCGAGTTGTCGGCCACCACGGCGTCCCCGCCGTTCGACTCGAGGACGCTCTCCCGGAGGTCGGCGGAGCCGTCGCTCAGCCAGAGGCCCTCCTTGGCGTTCCCGGCGAGCGTCGAGCCCCGCAGCACCACCTCGGAGCCCTCTTCAGCAACGAGGCCGCGGTCGCCGTTGTCCACGACCCGGCTGTTCTCGAGGTCGACCTTGGCGTTCGTGAGCGCGACGCCCTGCTGGCCGTTGCGGCGGATCTCGCTGTTCCGGGCCGTCACGATCGAGTCGGCCGCCCGAATCCCCGCGCCCCGGTTGTTTTCAACGAGGCTCGTCTCCAGCTCCGCGGCGCTGTCCGTGAGCGTGAGCCCGTCCTGCGGGTGGCCCGCGACGACGCTGTTCTCCAGCAGCTTAACGGCGGCGTTCTCCGCCTCGATCCCGCTGTTCTGGTTGTTCGCGATCTGGGTGTTGCGCAGGTCGGCCGAGGAGTCCGTGAGCTTGAGCCCGCCCCGCGGGTGGTCCGTGACCTGCGAGGTCGTGACCAGGGCCCGCGAGCGCTCCTGGGCGACCAAGCCGTAGCCGTTGTTGCCCCGCAGCTGGCTGTCCTGAATGGTCGCCTGGGCGCCCTTGAGCGCGACCCCGTCCCGGCCGTTGTCCGCGACCGTGGCGCCGAGGAGGGTGAGCTTCCCCAGCTCGACCCGCGCGCCCGCGCCCTCGTTCCCCACGACTTGGACGCCCTGAAGCTCCGCCGAGCTGCGGAGCAGCCTCAGCCCGTCGTCGGCGTTCCCGGCGATCGCGCCGCCCGTGAGCGCCGCGACGGCGCTCTGGAGGAGCAGCCCCTGCTCGCCGTTCCGCTCGATCCGGCTGCGCGCCGCCTCCAGCGCCGAGTTCGTGAGCACGACGCCCGGCTTCGGGTGGCCCGAGACCTCGCTGCCCGTCAGCTCGATCGTCGAGCTGGTCGCCTCGATCCCGCTGAGCCCGTTGTCCGCGATCTGGGTGGTCCGCACGTCGGCGGTCGAGTTGAGCAGCCGGAGCCCGTCCTGGCCGTTC
Organism: Candidatus Bipolaricaulota bacterium; assembly: GCA_015487455.1. Taxonomy (GTDB): domain Bacteria; phylum Bipolaricaulota; class Bipolaricaulia; order RBG-16-55-9; family RBG-16-55-9; genus S012-72. The sequence goes on along the minus strand of WFPR01000201.1, from coordinate 2,702 downwards.
TGCCGCACGGCGCTCTCCGAGAGCCGGAGCGTGGAGACCTCCGCGAGGAAGCCGTGGCCCTGGTTGCGCTCGACGGTGCTCGCCTCGACCTCCGCGGAGCTGTTCTCGAGCGTCACGCCGTCGTCGGGGTGGCCCTGCACCAGCGACTCGAGCAGGGTGAGTCCGGCGTTGTCGAACGCGTGGACGCCCTTCCCGCCGTTCTCGACGATCCGGCTGGCGAGGACGTCCGCGGTGCTGTTCTTCAGCTCCACGCCCGTCTGCCCGTTTGCCTCGACGCGCACCGCGGTGAGGGCCACCCGGGACGCCTCGGCGGCCACCCCCCGCCCTTGGTTCTCTTGAACGGCGCTGTCGCTCAGGTCCGCCGAGCTGCCCCGCAGGAACACCCCGTCGTCGGGGTGGCGGGCGATCAGGCTGTTGTCGCCGACGATGACCACGCTCGTCTCGGCGTGGATGCCCTTCCCGCCGTTCTCGACGATTTGGGTGGACGCGAGGTCCGCCGAGGCGCCCTCCAGGCGGACGCCGTCCTTCCCGTTGCGGGCGATCTCGCTCCCGACGACCACGGAGCGGGCCTGGTTCGTCCCGAAGAGGCCGTAGCCCCGGTTCTCGATCACCCGCGAGCCGCTCAGGTCGAGGAGCGAGTCCTCCAGCCGCACGCCGTCCTCGGGGTGTTGGGCGATCAGGGTGTCCGTCACGGCGGCCGTGGCGCCCACGGCGTTCAGCCCGTTCCGCCCGTTGGCCACGATCGTCGAGCCCACGATGTCCGCGACGCTCGCGCTCAGGAACACGCCGTCCTGGCCGTTCTGCGCGATCTCGCTCCCCTCGACGGTGAGCTGCCCGTTGGTGAGGGCCTCGATCCCGTGGCCCTGGTTTTGGGCGATCGTCGAGCCGCTGACCGTGACCTGGGCGCCCTCGAGCGAGACGCCGTGGCTCGGATGCCCCTGCACGACGCTCTGGGCCTCGACGGTCACCGCCGCCTCCCCCGTGGCGCGCACGCCGACGCCCCCGTTCTCCAAGACCTTCGAGCCCTGAACGACGACCGTCGTCCCGGCGCCCGAGGCGTCCAGCCCGTTCTGCCCGTTGCGGGCGATCTCGCTGGTCGTGACCGTGAGCCGGGCGCCCTTCTGGGCCTCGATCCCGTGGCCCTGGTTTTGGGTGATCGTCGAGTCCGCGACGGTCCCCTGGGCGGCCTCCAGGGAGAGCCCGTGGCTTGGGTGCTCCGCGATCACGCTCTGCGCCTCGACCGTCACCGTCGCGCCCGCCTGGGCGCGGACGCCCGCCCCGCCGTTGGCCGCGACCCGGGCGCCCCGCACGACGGCCCGCGCCCCGTCCGTCAGGAGAATGCCGTGGCCCTCGTTCTGCGCGATCTCGCTGCCCTCGACGGTGAGCTGGGCGCCCCCCTCGGCGTAGAGCCCGTGGCCCCCGTTCCGCGTCACGGTCGAGTCGCGCACGACGCCCGTCGAGGCGGTCAGCGCGAGGCCGTCCTGGGCGTTGCCCGCGATCGCGCTCCCCCGCTCGATCGTGACGGTCGAGCCCTCGAGGGCGATCAACCCGACGCGCTTGTTGTTCTGGATCTGCGAGGTCGCGATGGTGGCCGTGGCGCCCGCCGCGACGAGGCGGACCCCGTCCGCCTCGTTCCCCGCGACGGTGCTCCCCTCCATCGAGAGCTGGCCGCCCTGCACCCGCACCCCCTCCTCGGCGTTCTCGGCGATTTGGGTGCCGTCGAGCAGCCGGGCCACGCCCCCCGGCTCGACGACCAGGCCGGGGCCGCCGTTCGTCGCGAGCCGGGCGCCGCTCAGCGTCACCGTCGCCCCCTCCGTCACGAGCACGCCCTCCCGGACGTGGGCCGTGATCGTGGCGTCCTGCACCGTGACGCTGGCGCCCCGGAGCGCGACCAGCCCGCGCTCCGTCCTGACCTCCTCGCCCTGCCCGGTCCACTCGCCGCCCTTGACCTCGACGACGCTGTTCTCGACGGTGACGGCGGCCGTTTCGTTGTCCACCAGCCGGAGATCTTGCAGCGTGATCTTCTGGCTGTCCTGGACGCGGACCCCCACCTCGCCCTTCCAGATCGTGAGGCCCCGGATCACGATGTCGCGGGAGCCCGTGATGGTCAGCGGGAAGGGGTTGGGCTCCTGGCCGGGGAAGGGCTGCGGGGGCTCCAGGCGGACCGTCCCCGGCGCCCCTTGGGTGCGGATCGTAAGGCGGTTCTTGCCCTGAATGACGACGTTCTCGCGATAGCGCCCCGGCAGGACGACGATCTCGTCGCCGGGGCGGGCGAAGTTCACCGCGATCTGAATCCGGGGGCAGTCCAGCGGGACCCGCTTGGGGTTGGCGAAGGCGCAGCCTCCCCCGATTTGTCCGTACCCTTGGGGGCCGCTGGCGACCCCAACGGCGGCCAGGATCACGAGGACGAGGGCCGCCCCCTTCACGAGCCTCTTCTTCATCATCATGGCTTGGCTCCTTTCTGCCCATCTGCCCATCGCTCTCGGTTGGGCGTGTGGGCGTGCTCTCTTTATAGGCGGGGTGGCCTGGGCGCGTCAACCCTGCGACTCGACCGGCGGCGGGGGCTTGGGCAGGCTCCAGGCGGCCAGCAGGGCCGCGAGCAGGAACGCCACGGCCGCGGCGGTGAACGCCGCCCGGAGCCCGAGCAGGAGGGCCACCCCGGCCCCCGCCAGCGGCGCGACCGCCCGCGCCCCCGAGACGAT
>WFPR01000200.1 GCA_015487455.1 Candidatus Bipolaricaulota bacterium | reverse complement strand
TTCGTCTCGTAGGGAGGTCCCGTGCGTCGGGGCTTGCCACCGTCCTGTAGAATCCTCTAGAATTCACAAGGGGAACAGGGGGGACGCGATGTTAGGGGCTCCGTGGCCGGAGGCGGTGGAGCGCTTCCTGCAGTCGCTGGACGTCTCGGCGAGCACCGCCCGCACCTATCGGGAGGCGCTCAAGAGCTTCGTGCGCTGGTGGGAGGCGCAATCCGCCCCGCCGCTCGACCCCGAGACCCTCAAGCGCTACCGTGACTGGCTCAAGGCCCACCGGGCGGCGAACACGGCCCTGACGTACTGGGCGGCGCTGCGGCGCTTCTTCGCCTTCGCCGTCGCCGAAGGGTTGATGGATCGGGACCCGACCGTGGGGATCAAGGGGCTGCGTCGGCCGCGGGGGCACCTGCGGCGGGACCTCACCCGTCCGGAGCTCCGGGCGCTGTTCGCGGCCATCGACACGAGCACCCCGCTGGGCAAGCGCGACTTCGCCATGGTGACCCTGATGGTCCGCGGGGGGCTGCGGGTCATCGAGGTGCACCGGGCCAACGTGGGGGACCTGGAGGCGCGCCACGGGCGGAAGATCCTGCGCGTCTGGGGCAAGGGGCGGGACGCCCGCGACGAGTTCGTCGTGCTGACGGAGCCCGCCGAGCGCGCCTTGCTCGACTACCTCGCCTGTCGGGGGGCTGAGGGGCTGCGCCCCGACGCCCCGCTGTTCGTGCGCTACAGCCCCCTCCACGGCTGGACGGACGAGCGCCTGAGCACCCGGCACATCCGGCGCCGCATCACGATGTACATGCAAAAAGCCGGGATCAAGACGGCCAAGACGACGGCGCACTCGCTGCGCCACAGCTTCGTCACGCTGGCGATCGAGGGGGGCGCCTCGCTGCTGGAGGCCCAGACGGCCGCCCGCCACCGCTCGATCCAGACGACGTTGATCTACTTCCACGAGCACGGGCGGCTGGAGAACCCCGTCGAGGACCGCATTGAGATTTGAGCCCTCCCCCCGGGCGTTGACGTCTGTTATGTCTTGGGCGCCACATTGAAGGTGACTTCAGTTACTGATCCCTCCGCGGAAGGCCCGTAGAATTCACGCCAACGCTAAAGGGGGGATAACTCCGATGCGCACGATCACGATGCGGACGTTCAAGCGGATCGCGCTGGCCGTCCTGCTGGCGACGCTGCTCGGCTTCGCCACCTCAGGCGTCGCGTTCGCCGAGACGGACGACGCCGTCAAGGAGAAGCTGGGCCAGCTGGAGCAGGAGGTCGCCCAGCTGGAGGCGCTGGTCAAGACCTTGACGCTTCAGGTGCAGAAGGTCTCGGAGGAGGCCATCGGGGATCTGGAGACCTTCCGGCCCCGGCTCTTCACCCTCGAGAAGGTCGCCAAGGACAACACCTTCGAGATCAAGAAGCTCTCCGGCACGGTGGCCCAGCTGGCCGCGACCGTCGACCCGCTCCGCGACCTGCCCGAGAAGTTTATGGATCTCAAGGAGTCGATCGCCCAGCTCGATCAAGCGATGCAGCAGAACGTCGAGGCGCTCAACAACCGCATCGCGACCAACGAGCTGAGCATCGCCAAGCTGCAGGAGGCCGTCGAGCGGGCCGTCGTGGCCGTCGACACGTTCCAGGAGAACCTGGGCACGATCTTCGGCCAGCTTGAGCTGGCGGCCCAGGAGCGGCAACAGCTGCAGGGCCAGCTCGCCGGGCTCCAGCAGGGGCTGGAGGGGCTCGCGGCCAAGCACGACGGCGACACCCGCGGGCTGCAGACGGCGATCGAGAGCCTGGCCGCGCGCCACGACAGTGACGTCGGCACCCTGGCAGCCCGCCTTGAAGACCTTGAGGCCCGCATCGGCGCCCTTCAGGACCAGCTCGCCCAGGTCGAGAGCCTGCAGCAGGCCGTCGAGGACTTTCGGGCGAGCTTGGCCCAGATGGACGCCCGGTTCGGGAAGTTCGAGGCCCGCCTGGCCCGGCTCGGCGACGCGACCGCTCAGCTCCGCGACGCCCTCGAGCAGAAGCTGGAGCGGATGAAGGCGCTTCGCGCGGAGCTCCAGGGGCTGGCCGAGGCCCTCAAGCAGCTCGACGCTCAGATCAAAGTCAGCAGCCGACGCTTGGAGGAGCAGGGCAAGCAGCTCCAGGACCACGCCGCCCGGCTCGAGCGGCTGGAGGCCGCCGTCGGACAGCCCGACCGGACCCTGATGCGCCGGGTCGAGAAGCTCGAGAAGAAGCTGCAGGAGCTGGTGACCGCGCTGGCCGCGAGCCAGCAGGCCGTCGAGGAGCTCAAGCGCTCCGTCGCGGCGATGCGCGACGAGCTCAAGAGCGAGATCCTGGCGCAGCTGCCCAGGGTCCCCAGCGCCGAGGAGATCCGTCTCCAGGTCGAGGAGACGGTCGCCCAGCAGGTGCAGGCGGCCGAGGAGCGGGCCAAGCAGGCCCAAGCCCAGGCGGCCACCGCCCAGAGCTTGGCCATCGTCGCCCTGCTGGCCGGCATGGCGGGCATCGCCGCGGCGTTCCTGTTCTAGTAGTAGCCCTCTTTCGCGCCTTGGAGGCGAACGCGACGCTGAGCTGAAGTCGCCCACCCCTTTGGCGGCGAGCCAGGCGTAGGGCTCTTTCGGCGAGGGGCAGCCTTTAGCTTTAGGGCTGCCCCTCGCGCTTTTTGGCCCCTCGCGTTACGCCCGCACGAGGTGGCGGAGCAGGAAGAGCACGTTCGCGGGGCGCTCGGCCAGCCGCCGCATGAAGTAGGGGTACCACTCCTGGCCGTACGAGACGTAGACGCGGACGCGGTAGCCCTCCTTGACGAGTTGCAGCTGGAGGTCCCGCCGGATGCCGTAGAGCATCTGGAACTCGAACTCGTTTTGAGAGAGGCCCAGCTCGCGGGCGCGGCGCTTGGCCCAGCGGATGATTCTCTCGTCGTGGGTGGCCACGGCCGCGTACACCCCGCGCTCGCGGGCCTCCGGGCTCCAGAGCCGCTCCAGCAGCCTCAGGAAGTTGCGGTCGACGTCCCGCTTGCGCGGGAAGGCGACCGTGGGCGGCTCGGCGTAGGCCCCCTTGCAGAGGCGCACGTTGGCCCCCAGCGCGATCAGCCGCTCGACGTCGCGCGCGCTGCGGTACAGATACGCTTGGATCACCACGCCGACGTTGTCGTAGCCGTCCCGGCGGAAGCGCTCGTAAATGTTTAACGTGCGCTCGGTGTACGCCGAGCTCTCCATGTCGAAGCGCACGAAGTTCCGATGGGCCCTCGCCCTCTCGACGACGCGCCGGGTGGTCTCGTAGCAGAAGTCGTCGTCGAGGTCGAGGCCCATCTGGGTGAGCTTCAACGAGACGTACGAGCGCAGCCCGTGCGCGCGGATGGCGTCCAAAATGCGCAGGTACTCGTCGGCGGCGCGGGCGGCGTCCTCGCGGGTCCGGGTGTTCTCGCCCAGGTAGTCGAGCGTGGCCAGGAGCCCCTGGGCGTTCAGGGCTTGGACGGCGGCCACGGCCTCCTCGAGGCGCTCCCCGGCGACGAAGCGCCGCGCGGCCCGGCGGGCGGGCGGCCAGGTCGTGACCCAGCGCTTCAGGCGCGGGCTGCGGGCCAGCCCCAAGATGAGGTGACGGAGCAGCGGAATGGCGTCATCACCCTTCTTGTTGTAGCCCACGAGGCGGGGGGCGGCAAGCCCCGCGCGTTCAAGGCGGCGGGGCGGTCGAGGGCAGGGGGACGGGCTTGACCTCCCCGGTGAAGAAGTCGACCTCGAGCTGGACGCGTGCCGTGTGGTAGCTCTCGAAGTCGGCGACCTCGGAGTAGGCGAGCTGGACCCGCATGAGGCCGGGCTGGATGGGCTTGTCGTAGGGGTCGGCCGCCGTCAGGGGGCGGACGAGCTCGAGCACCGTCCCGCCCTCGGGGGTGCGGCGCCCGGCCGCGGCCCGGATGTCGTCGGTCCCCTCGCCCAGCTCCGCGTCGGCCGCGTGGCTGACGACCTCGTGGGCGTAGTCGTCGCGGACGCGGACGGCGCCCCCCTCGTCGACGTAGCCGATGAGGATGTCCCCGCCCTTCATGCGCGGCCCCGTGGGCGCGAACGAGATCGCGACCCAGCCGGGCGCCGGGCTCTTGAGCCCCAAATAGATCAAGCCCTTTGCCTCGTCGACCGTCCAGTAGAGCCAGAGGTCGATCTCGGCCGCGTAGTACGCGTGGGCGTAC
>WFPR01000199.1 GCA_015487455.1 Candidatus Bipolaricaulota bacterium | reverse complement strand
CATGTCTCACGCAATGGGCAACATGTCCCGCGAAATGGGCGACACGTCTCGCGAAATGGGCGACATGTCTCGCGAAATGGGCGACAAGTCTCGCGAAATGGGCGACGTGTCTCGCGGAATTGGCAGAGGCTGGGGCTGAGGCTGGGGCTGAGGCTGAGGCCAAGGCTAAGGCCAAGGCCAGGGCCAAGGCCAAGGCCAAGGCCAAGGCCAAGGCCAAGGCCTCAGCCTTAGCCTCAGCCTCAGCCTCAGCCTCAGCCTCAGCGGCGGCGTCCCCGTCCCCCTTGCGCCCTTGATAGACCCAGAAGCCCGTCCCCGCCGGGATGAGCCGCCCGACGATCACGTTCGACTTGAGGTCTTCAAGGGGGTCGATGGCCCCGCGCAAGGCGGACTCCGCCAGCACCGTGGTGGTCCGCTGGAAGGACGCCGCCGAGAGCCACGGCTTCGTCTCCAACGCGGCCTTCGAGATGCGCAGCAGCACCCGCTCGCCCACGGGCAGCCGCTTCTCCTTGATGCGCACCCACTCGACCTGCCCCTCGCCCCGCGCCACCGGCAGCGCCTCGACCCCCGCCTCGAGCGCCCTCTGCAGCAACGGGCGGGTGATCTCGTCGCCCTTCCGGGCCAGCACCTCGCCTTGCCCTTGCGCTTGCGCCTGCGCCCCCTCATCAGCCGTTTCGGTTTCGGCCTCGGCCCCAGCCTCGGCCCCGGCCCCGGCGGCGCGCGGGACGACGAGGTCCTCGCCCAGCACCTGCCCGACGAGGGCCTCCCGCTGGCGGCGGATCTCTTTATTCTCCTCCTGGAGGCGCTTCAGCTCCTCGCGGAACTCCTCCAGCACCACGAGCTGGTTCGGGAAGAACGCGGAGTCGCCGGGGTCGTCGATCCGCACGTTGTTGACCATCTGGCGGATCACCAGCTCGATGTGCTTGTCGTTGATGTCGACGCCCTGGCTCTTGTAGACCTTGTGGATCTCCGTCAGGAGGTAGTCGCGCGTCTTGGCCACGCCCGCGACCTTGAGCAGCAGCTGCGGGCTGGTGACGCCCTTGGAGAGCAGGTCGCCCTCGCGGACCTTGTCCCCGGGCTTGACGATCGCGGGGTTCGAGAGCGGGACGCTCAGCTCGTAGTGCAGCTGGACCTCGACCAGCCTCGCCCACTCGATCTCGCTCTCGCCCTCGCCCTTCAGCTCCAGCTCCTCGACGGCGTCGATCACGCACGTCCCGTGGGCGGGCAGGTTCAGCGCGAAGAGGGGCTCGCCGGGCTTGACCGCCGCGCCGTCCTCCTTGAGCACCGCGAGGTCCTCCGTCAGGGGGAAGGCCCGCGGCACGCCGGGGTCGGGCGCCCCGAGCACGACCACGCGGTCGCGCCCGACGATCGCCAGCCCCGCCCGCTCGGCCTTGACCGTGATCGGGGTCGAGCGGGTCGAGAGCGGCATCCCGCGGGTGACCTTGTCGCCCACCTCGACCTTGCGGCGGGCGCCGTGGGGCAGGCGGTGCTCGACGCGCCGCCCCTCCGCGTCCTCGACGACGACCACCCGCCCGTCCTCCTTCAGCTCGACGACCGTCCCGTCGAGCTGGGCGAGCACCGGCTCCTCGTTGTAGGGCTCGCTGAGGGGCTGCCCCTCCTCGACCCAGTCGCCCGTCCGCACCGCGGGCGCGACGCCGGGCGGCAGCGCGTACACGCGGTCCTCCTCGCCCACGATCGCCACCCAGCGCCCCGCGTCCCCCTCGAGCCGGTGCACGATCCCGCCGACGGGGCTCTTGCCCTGGATGATCGCCGCGGGGCTGACCTCGTCGCCGGGCTTCACGGCCACCAGCGCCTTCGGGACGCGGACGCTCTTCTCGTCGCCGCGGATGTGGACGACCTCGCGCCCCTCCTCCGTGCGGCTCACCTCGGTGACCACGCCGCCGATCTCAGCGATCTCGCCCTCGGGGCTCTTCAGCGTCTTGCGGGCCTCGAACAGCTCCTCGGCCCGCGGCAGCCCCTGGGTGATGTCCTCGCCGACGACGCCGCCGGTGTGGAACGTCCGCATGGTGAGCTGGGTCCCCGGCTCGCCGATGCTCTGGGCCGCGATCACCCCCACGGCCGTCCCCAGCTCCACGGGCCGGTGGGTGCTGAGGTCGAGCCCGTAGCACTTCACGCAGACCCCGCGGCGCACCTCGCACGTCGTCGGCGAGCGCACCACGATCCGCGGCCGCACCGTGATCTCCTCAACCCGGCTCCGCTTGAGCTTCTCGGCCAGGTGGCGCGTGATCACCTCGTCCTGGGCGACGAGCACCACGTTCGTCTCGGGGTCGCGCACCGCCTCGACGCTCACGGTCCCGACGACGCGCTCCACGAACCGCTCGTCGCCCGTCTTGATCGTCTTGGTGAGGCGCCCGAGCTTCCGGGCCCACTCGCGGTCGATGAGCCGATCGCGCTCCAGGAGCACCTCGCCGTCGAAGACGACGGGCTCGGCGGTGTAGCGCCCGTAGATCCGCTCCTCGAGCGCCTCCATGACGTCTCCGCCGTCGTAGCGCAGCGGGTGGATCTCGACGCCCTGGCGCGTGCCGCAGTCCTCCGCCTTGACGATCAGCTCCTCGGTGGCGTCGTAGAGCCGCCTCGTCAGATAGCCCGACTCGGCCGTCTTGAGGGCCGTATCAGCCGTGCCCTTGCGCCCGCCGTGCGTGCTGATGAAGTACTCGAACACCGTCAGCCCCTCGCGGAAGTTGCTCTTGACGGGCGTCTCGAGGATGCGGCCGGTCGGGTCGCTCATCGGGCCGCGCATCCCGGCCAGCTGCTTCACCTGGTTGGCGCTCCCGCGGGCCTTGGAGGTCACGATCATGTAGAGCGGGTTGAAGGGGTGCTTGGCCAGGTGGGCCATGGTGGCCTTCTCCATCTTGTCGACGGCCTCCATCCAGACCTTGACGATCGCCTCCCGCCGTTCCTCGGCGGTGGCCAGCCCCATCTGGTACTTCAGCTCGATCTCGTCCACCCGCCTCTGCGCCTCCTCCAGAATTCGAGGCTTCTCCGGCGGGATGAGGCAGTCCGTCACGGCGATGGTGAGCCCCGAGCGGGTCATGACGTCGAGCGCCAGGTCCTTCAGCTGGTCCAACAGCTCCACGGTGCGCTCCAGCCCGAAGCGGTGGTAGCACTCCATCACGAGGCGGGCGACGTCGCCGCCGTCGAACGTCTTGGAGTAGTCCCGCAGCTCCTCCGGCAACAGCCGGTTGAAGCGGGCGCGCCCCAGGGTGGTCTCGACCAGCTTCCCGTCGAGGCGGATCTTCACGGGGGCGTGCAGGCTGAGGACCCCCGCCTCGTGCGCCCGCTCGGCCTCCCGCAGGCTGCTGAACGCCTTCCCCGCCCCCTTGCCGTTGGGGTCCTCCAGGGTGAGGTAGTAGTACGCGAAGACGAAGTCCTTGGTGGGCATGGTGAGGGGGCCGCCGTGCGCGGGCGAGAGGATGTTCTTGCTGGAGAGCATCCGCTCGCGCGCCTCTTGAATGGCCTCCGGGAGCAGCGGCAGGTGGATGGCCATCTGGTCGCCGTCGAAGTCGGCGTTGTACGGCGGGCAGACGAACGGGTGGATCTGGATCGCCTCGCCGTCCACCAGGATGGGCTCGAACGCCTGGATGCCCAGGCGGTGGAGCGTCGGCGCGCGGTTGAGCAGCACCGGGTGCTCCTTGATCAGCGCCTCCAGGATGTCCCAGACCTCGGGCAGCTCGCCCGAGAGGGCCTTGTTCTTGACCTCGTCGTAGTTCGAGACGTGGTGGATCTCCCGCTCGGCCAGCTCCCTCAGGATGAAGGGCTTGAACAGCTCGAGGGCCATCTGCTTGGGGACGCCGCACTGGTGGAGCTTCAGCTTGGGGTTCACGACGATGACGGCGCGGCCCGAGTAGTCGACGCGCTTCCCCAGAAGGTTGCGCCGCAGCCGCCCCTGCTTCCCCGAGATCCGCTCGCTCAACGACTTCAAGGGCCGGTTGTCCCGCCCCAGGATCGGGTTGTCCTTCTTCTCGTTGTGGATGAGGGCGTCGACGGCCTCCTGCAGCATCCGCTTCTCGTTGCGCAAAATAATTTCAGGCGCCCCCATCTCCCGGAGCTTCTTGAGGCGGTTGTTCCGGTTGATGATCCGCCTGTAGAGGTCGTTGAGGTCGGTGGTGGCGAACTTCCCGCCCTCGAGCTGGACGATGGGGCGCAAATCGGGCGGGATCACCGGGATGACCGTCAACACCATGTCCTGGGGGCGGTTCCCCGAGCGGCGCAGCTGCTCCACGACCTCGAGGCGCTTGAGCAGCCGCTTCCTCCGGCCCTCGCTCGGCTCGGCCGCGATCTGGGCCTTCAGCTCCTTGGCCCAGGCTTCCAGGTCGAGGTTGGCCAGGACGCCCTGGATCCCCTCGGCCCCCGCGCCCACCTCGAAGCCCTTCGGGTAGAGCTTCTCGTACGCTTTGATCTGGGGCTCCCAGAGGCGGTCGCCCACCCGGAGCGGCACCTTGGGGTCCTTGACTTGAGTGACGAGGTAGATCAGGCTGTCGATCGTCTCCCGGGCCCGCTGGGCTTGAAGATCGGGGTAGACCTCCTGCAGGAAGTGATACTGGGTCTCGGAGATCAGCTCGTCGGGGCCGACGGGCGAGAGCGCCAGGAGCTCCCCCGCCTCCACGTGGGAGCCCTGCTTGACCTCGAGCTGCGCGCCGGGAGTGACCCAGTGCTCGTGCTCCCCGATGCGCACCCGCCGCATGACCTGCCCGTTGGGCAGCTCGCGCTCCTCGAACTGGACCTGCCCGGCGGCCTTGGCCCGCACCTCCGGCGCCGCCGTCACGAGGTACGCGGGCTCGGCCTCGAACCTCTTGGCCCCCCGCAGGATCTCGAGCTGCGAGCCGTAGAGCTTCTCACCCGCGGCGAGGTCCCGCTCCTCGGAGCGGACGACCAGATAAACGTCCTCGTGGAGCGGCTCCGTCTCGTAGTACGCGATCTTCCGCAGGACGTTCTTCTTGATCCCGAGCAGCGTGCTCAGGGGGCTCGAGATGCCCTTCAGGTACCAGAAGTGCACCACGGGGCTGGCCAGCTCGATGTGCCCCATCCACGAGCGGCGCACGTCGCGGGTGGTGACGAGCACGCCGCACTTCTCGCACTTGATGCCCTCGTACTTCCGCCCGCGGTACTTGCCGCAGGCGCACTCGTGGTCCTTCTCCGGCCCGAAGATCTCCTCGGCGTACAGCCCGCCGCGCTCGGGCTTGTGCGTCCGGTAGTTGATCGTCTCCGACTCGGTCACCTCGCCGTGCGACCAGCTGCGGATCTCCTCGGGGGACGCCAACCCCAGCCGCACCCGCGCGATCTCCTCCGGTCGAATCAAGTTCCCTCACCCCTCATCGCAGGATCTCTTGACCCTTGACTTCCCCGCCCCTGGGCTGTAGGCTCTGGACTCGCTAAGGGCAAGAGGTGGAGCCCTCAACGGCGTTGGCGCGCAAAAGCAAAAGACGAACGGCCGCCGCGCACCGCGTGCGCGTTGACCTCCGTCGTCCCTCCCGGTTGAACGGCATGATCGGGCAGCCCTTTAGTATAGCAGACCGCCTCCGCGGTGCAAGCCCGTCCCGCCCCCGCCGTTGACGTTGACGTTGACGATCGCAAGATCGTCCTCCGGCAGCTCCAGGAGGAAGCGCGACGGGCCGTTCAGCCGCATCGTCCCGTGGAGCCAGCGCTGTTGGGCCAGCGTCAGGTACAGCCGTCGGCGCGCCCGCGTCATGCCCACGTACAGCAGCCGCCGCTCCTCCTCCAGGAAGCCCTCGGCCACCGAGCGGGCGTGGGGCAGCAGGCCCTCCTCCAGCCCCGCGATGAACACCACGTCGAACTCGAGGCCCTTCGAGGCGTGCAGGGTCATGAGCGCCACCCGGCCCCCCTCGCCCGAGTAGGCGTCGGCCTCGGAGAGCAGGGCGACCTGCTCCAGGAACTCCGTCAGGCTCCCGACCCGGCCCTCCGCCTCCGCCCGGCGCTCGTACTCGGCCAGGAGCCCGACGAGCTCGCGCACGTTCCCCAGGCGCTCCGTCCGCTCGGGGTCGGGAAGTTGCTCCAGCTTGCGGAGGTACCCGCTGCGCTCCAGGACGACCTGGGCGAGGTCGGGCAGCGCCAGGCGATCCCGCAGCGCGAGCAGCCCCTCCATCGCGGCCACGAAGGCCCGGAGCGCCTCGCGCGACCGACCCCGCAGCCCAGCAGCCCCAGCCCCCTCCCCCTCGGCGGCCCGGCGCATCGCCTCCCACAGCGGGAGGCCCTCCTCAGAAGCGTAGCGCCGGAGCTTGGCGAGCGTGGCCTCGCCCAGCCCGCGCCGCGGCCGCTGGAGCGCCCGCAGCAGGCTGATCTCGTCGCCCGGGTTGGCCAGGAAGCGCAGATAGGCCAACACGTCCTTGACCTCGCGGCGCTCGTAGAAGCGAAAGCCCCGCACCACCTCGTAGGGGACGCCCGCGTGGAGCAGCGCCTCCTCGAGGACGCGCGACAGGGTGTTTACGCGGTAGAGCACGGCGATCTGCGCCAGCGCCACGCCCTCCTCACGGTGGAGGCGCTCGATCTCGCGGACGATCGCCTGGGCCTCGTGGCGCTCGTCCCGAGCGAGGATGAGCCGGACGGGCTCGCCCGTCCCCTGCAGCCCGTCGGCCCGCAGGCGCCGCTTCAGCCGCCCCGCGTTGTGCTCGATCAGGCGCCGGGCGGCCCGGAAAATGCGATCGCCGTGCGGCCAGCGGTAGTGGCGCGTCAGCTCGACGACGCGGGCGTCGGGGAAGTCCCGCGCGAAGCGCATCAAATATTGTGGGTCGGAGCCCCGCCAGCTGAAAATGGCTTGATCCTCGTCGCCGACGACGGCGACGTGTCGCGCCCCCTCCGCCAACAGCTTCGTGAAGGCGTATTGCGCGTGGTTGATGTCTTGATACTCGTCGACGAGCACGTACTGGAACCGTCGGCGGACGTGCTCGAGCACGTCCGGGGCGCGGCGGAACAGCTCGACGGTCAGCCGGATGAGGTCGCCGAAGTCGAGCGCGTTGCTCCTTTGGAGCTCCGCCTGGTAGCGGGCGTAGACGCGGGCCAGCCGCTCGAGCACGAAGGGCTCCAGCCGCCCGGCGTAGCGCTCCGGGAACGCCTCGGGGCCGACCAGCTCGTCCTTGGCCCGCGCGATCGCCTGGGCGCAGAAGCCGGGGCTCAGCTCCTCCGTCGCGAGGTCGAGCTCCTTGAGGACGCGCGCCAGGACCTCGCGCTGGTCGTTCTCGTCCAGAATGGAGAAGTCGGGGCCGTAGCCGGGCGCCAGGCGCGCAATGTGCGCGCGGAGGATGCGGGCGCACGTGGCGTGGAACGTGTGGATCCAGGGCATCTGTGTTTGGGCCAGGGGCGGGTGCTCGCCCAGAAGCGCCCGGACGCGGGCCTTCATCTCGTCGGCGGCCTTGTTCGTGAACGTGACCCCCAGGATCTCGTGGGGGGAGACGCCCCGGGCCAGCAAGTACGCGATCTTGTGGGTGATGACGCGGGTCTTGCCGCTGCCCGGCCCCGCTAAAATGAGCAGCGGCCCCTCCGTGAGGGTCACGGCCTCGCGCTGCTCGGGGTTGAGCCCCTCCAGGATCCTCGAGACGGGGGCCGTGTCCGTCGCCTCCTGACGCTCCACCGTCGCTCGTGCTCCTTCGTCGCCGTCGTGCGGCGTGTTGGGGCGGCTATGGAGCGGCTAGAACCCCAGCCGGATGCCGTGCCGTTCGAGCTCGCGCTCCGAGGAGAAGGGGACGATCTGGATGCAGCGGGTCTCCTGGGAGCTCTCAAAGCGGTAGTTGGCCTGCACCTTGTGGCCCTTGCCGACGTCGGCGTGCATGGCGGCGAGGCGGGCGGCCAGCTCGACGATCTGCCGGACCTCCGCCTCGCTCTTCTCCCGCCAGTTGGCCCGCACCAGGGCCATGGGGCCGCGCCCCGACGGGATGTACAGCCGCAGGTCGTCGGGGAGGAAGAAGGTCTGCAGGCGCCTCTTCTCCTCGTCGCTGCGCCCGAGCACGATCTTGACGTCGGGCGGCCGCCTGTAGTACAGCGGGAACTCGAGCAGCTCGAGCCCGTTGAGGGTGAGGGTGAGGTCCCCCTCGCGCCGCAGCTCGGCCAGCCGTCGGCCGAAGTGGGGCAGGAGGAGCTTGCAGCGTTGCGCCGCCGGGAAGCCCTCCGCTCGGATCCCCAGCTCCTGGGCAACTTGTCGGAGCCGCTCGTCGTCCCCGTGGGTCAGGTCGAGCAGGCGCTCGCGGTCGACCCAGCCCCGGCGCTCGGGCAGCGTCGGCGGCAGGAGCTTGGCGGAGAGGGGCCGGAGCACCCGCTCCCCGACGCCCGCCTCCTCCGCGATCCGCACCATCTCGGTCCGGCCGAGCCCCCGCGCCCCGACCCGCTCGCCCGTGATCAGGAAGTCGGCGCCGACCCGCTTCATGTAGCGCAGGGCCTTGTGCAGCAGCAGCCTCCGGCAGCCCCAGCAGCACGCCGGGGGGCTGTAGTCGCCGGAGGCGAGGGGGTGCAGCTCCAGGATGTCACGCTTGACGCTCTGACTGCGGAACGAGCCGTTGAAGTGCTGCCGCCCCAGCTCCTTGGTCCGCTCGAACTCCCGGAAGAACGGCGAGCGGAAGTGGAGGAGCTTGACCTCCTCGACCTCCGGCTCGCGGGCGATCAGCGCGGTGGCGACCAGGCTGGCCAGGCTCCCGGAGAAGAGGGAGACCGCCTTGACCATCCCTTCCCCCCTTCCCGCTCGCTCGGTCGGTTCGTTCGGGCTCGACGAGGTCGGCTGGCTAGGTCTCGGGCTCGAGCAGCTCGTACTTCCCGTCGGGTCGACGGTGGAGGACGCTGAGCGCGCCCCGCTCGGCGTCCACGAAGATCAGGACGTCCCGCTTGTCGGAGGCCTCGAGCTGGAGGATCGCCTCCTCCACGGTCATGGGCTTGCCGAGCGGCACCGGGGTGCGGATGACGTCGGGCAGGCGCGGCTCCCGATCGCGATCGCCCCCCAGCGAGGCCGCCTCCTGCCGTTGCTGCTGAAGGGCCTCGAGCTCCTTCCCCGTCAGGCGGGTGTCCTGCAGCTTGTCCTTGAAGCGCAGGACCTGCTTCTTGAGCTTGTCGACGGCCGCGTCGATGGCCGCGTAGAAGTCGTCGGCGACCGCCTTGGCCATGACCATCTTGCGCCGCACGAAGTGGGCGACCAGCTCGCAGATCTTCCGCTCCTTCTCCTCGTCGAGGATGATCTCGACGCTGACGATCCCCTCGAAGTAGTGCTCCAGGTGCTGGACCTTGGAGAGGGCGTACTCCTGCAGCTCCCGGCTGGGCTGCATGTGCCGTTCGGTGATCGTGATCTTCATCGCCGCTCGCGCGGGGCATCATAGCACACGGCCCCCGGCCCCGTCAAGGCCCTTTCCAAAGGGCTTTTCCGGGCTTCCCCGCCCCCGTTGAAGCGCAAGGGCCCCCCTTTTACAATGGTCCGCGCCATGGAGGACCTCTCGGCGCTGGGCAAGCTGCTGCTCCTCACCGGCGGCCTGCTCGCGGCCCTTGGGCTGCTGTTGCTCGCCTTCGAGAAGCTCCCGCTGGTGGGCCGCCTGCCCGGCGACATCGTGATCAAGCGGGACGGCTTCGTGTTCTACTTCCCGATCGTGACGATGCTGCTCCTGAGCCTGATCGCCACCCTGCTGCTCAACTGGCTGCTCCGGCGCTGAGGGGGGAAGGGCGGGGGAAAGGCAGCACGGACGATGGCCGTCCGGGTGGCGACCGAGCGGGACCTGCCGCGCGTGCTCGAGATCGAGCGGGCCTCCTTCCCCAACCCCTGGCCCGAGCCCCTGTTGCGGGGGCACCTGGGCGAGGGGGGATTTCTGGTCTACGAGGACGACGAGACGGGCGAGGTGGTGGGCTACATCATCGCCGGGCTGCGGATCCCGTCGTTCTTCGAGCGGCTGGAGCGGCGCACCCGGGCGCTGGTGGGCCTCCCCGTCGACCCCGACGGGAGGCGGGGCCACATCATGAACTTCGCGGTCGACCCCCGCCGCCGGGGCCGGGGCGTGGGCGAGGCGTTGCTGCGCGAGGGGCTCGAGTATCTGAGGGTGCTGGGGGCCGAGACGGCCGAGCTCGAGGTCCGGGCGGACAACCGAGCCGCCATCAAGCTCTATGAGAAGCACGGCTTCCGGGTGAAGGAGCGCCTGCCGGGCTACTACGGGCCGGGCCAGGACGGCC
The DNA here is from genome assembly GCA_015487455.1 of Candidatus Bipolaricaulota bacterium. Taxonomy (GTDB): domain Bacteria; phylum Bipolaricaulota; class Bipolaricaulia; order RBG-16-55-9; family RBG-16-55-9; genus S012-72. The sequence continues at coordinate 13,241 of WFPR01000199.1, read as the reverse complement.
TGCTCATGGTCAAGCCCCTCAAGCCGCTCAAGCCGGAGTCGGGGCCCGAGACCGGCGTGCTCCCATGAGGGCCATCGCGAGCGAGCGGAGCCGGAGCCTGCTGCGGCGCCTGCTGACGACCTTGATCGCGTTCACGGGGCTCCTGGCGTTGGGCTTCTCCGCGCTGTTCGCGGAGGGCTTCGTCGTCTGGGAGGGGCCGGAGGCCCGCTTCACGAGCAGCCTCGTGCTGCTGGCGACGCAGGCCCTCAAGCGCGTCCAGCCCGCGCTCGACGACCCCCCGGCGCTGGCGGGGGCACTGGGCCAGCTCGTGCAAGAGGACGTGTGGTACGCCCAGGTCGTCCGGGCCGGGCGGGTCGTGGCCGAGGCGAACCCCCTTGGCGTTGAGCTGCCCGTCCGCCCCCTTGTGCACGCGCCGCTCCTCGAGCGGCGGACCCACCCCGAGCGGGGGACGTATCTCGACCTCGTCGTCCCGCTGGCGTCGGGGCCGGAGCGGGCCGCGCTCCTTGACGTAAGGGTACTCTCCAAGGTGCTCCGAGGTCGGGGGAGCGTGACGATCGCCGTCTCCCCGTCGCGGGCGCAAGCGCTCCGGGATCGGGGCTACCTGCGGCTGGGGGGTCTCCGCCGCGTATCTGGCGCGGGCGCAGCGGCTCCGGCTCGGGCTGAGCCTCTTGAGCTTTGCGGCGGCCTTCTTGATCGCCTGGCGCTTCTACGCCGGGCTGCGGGGCGCGATTCGCGAGCTGGGCCGGGCCACCCACCGACTCGCCCAGGGGGACCTCACCGCCCGGGTGCGCCTGCGCAGTCGGGACGAGCTGGAAGCGCTCGGGGAGGCGTTCAACCGCATGGCCGAGGCGCTGGCCCGGCGGACCCGGGAGTTGGAGCGGGCTCACGCGGCCAAGACCCGGTTCTTGGCGACGTTAAGCCACGAGCTGCGCACGCCCCTCCAGGCGATCCTGGGCTACGGACGGCTGCTCCAGCGGGGCCTCGGCGGCCTCCTCACCCCGAGGGGGGAGCGCTTCGCGGTCGGGCTCCTGGCGGCCGCCCAGCACCTCCTCGCCCTGGTCGAGAACGCCCTGCAGTTCGTGAAGCTGGAGGCGGGCGAGGAGCGCCTCCAGCCCACGGCCTTCCGGCTGGCCGAGCTCGTGGAAGAGGCCCAGCGGGAGGTCGAGGCCCTCGCCCGGGAGAAGGGGGTGCCGCTGGTCGTCCGCCTGAGGCGGGGAAGCGATCGCGCGCTGTACGCCGATCGGCTCAAGCTGGAGCGGGTCCTCGTCAACCTGCTGACGAACGCGGTGCGCGCCGCCCGGGGGCGGGTCGAGCTGCGGGCCGGTCTGCACAAAGGTTGGGCGATCTTCGCCGTGCACGACGACGGGCCGGGCGTCCCGGAGGGGCTTCGAGATCGAGATCGGCTGGTTCGAGCCCTTTCAGGGCCAGGAGGGCTCGGGACTCGGGCTGGGCTTGGCCATCGTGCGGCGCTACGTCGCCATGCACGGGGGCCGGATCCGCTGGCGGAGCCGTCCCGGCCGGGGCAGCCGGTTCGCCGTTGCCGTCCCGATGAGCCCGCCCGATGCCCGAGTCGGGGGAGGGGCCCCATGAGCATGAACGCCACAGGGCCCACGCGGCCGAAGGCCACGGTGCTGGTCGTCGAGGACGACCCGCGGACCCGTGAGGTCGTGGGCGCGTTCCTCGCCGCTCAGGGCTACGACGTGGTGGAGGCCCAAGACGGGGTCGAGGCGCTGGAGCGCGTTCGCGGGCACGCGGTCGACGTCGTGCTGCTCGACCTGATGCTGCCCAAGCTCGACGGCTGGGCGGTGCTCGCGGCGCTCCGCCGGACGAGCGCGGTCCCCGTCGTGGTGATCACCGCCCGCGACCGGGTCGAGGAGCGGGTGCGGGGCCTGCGGATGGGCGCCGACGACTACGTCGTCAAACCCTTCGACCTCGAGGAGCTGGAGGCCCGCCTGGAGGCCGTCCTGCGCCGGGTCCGGCCCCAACGGCGCCTGCGGGTGGGGGAGCTGACCGTCGACGAGCTGCGCAAGGAGGTCCGGCTTCAGGGGCGAACTTTGGCGCTGAGCCCTAAGGAGTACGAGCTTTTGGTGCTCTTGGCCCGCCACCCGGGTCGGGTCTTCTCACCGGAGGAGCTGGCCGCTCGGCTTTGGCCCGACCGCCCCATGACCGCGAACGACGTGGCCCAGCTCGTCTACCGCCTCCGCCGCAAGCTCGAGCCCGACCCCGCAAAGCCCCGCTTCGTCGTGACCGTCCTCGGCTTCGGGTATCGCTTGCGCGCGGGGTGAACACCCGTCCGGTCCCCCTTCATCGGCGTTTCATCCCGCTGCTATTCGCTTTTCATCGCGTCCAGGGTAAGGGATGTTGGAGGGAGATGAAACCATGCGATGGGAGCTTCTGGTAGCCCTGGCCGTTCTCGTCGGGTTGGTCCTCTTGGGCTTGGGGGCTGGGGGACTCCGCTCCTCGGCGCCTCCGGTCGAGCGGTTCGTGGTCCGGGTGGACCCAAGCTGCTCGTTTCCCCTTCGCCTTCCGCCGCCCCCGTTAGCCCGATTCACGGAGCTGGATCCAAAGGGCATCCAAAGGCGGCTTGCAGAGCTCGTAAAGACGGCCAACGCCCCGACGCCCCTGCTCCACCTGCCGGCGGCCACGGTCTGGGACTTCTTCGGCACCCAGCTCCTCTACGTGCCCGTGCCCTCGTTCGACCAGGAGGTGATCCGGGCGAAGGTACGCAGCCCGCTCCACCCCGAGGTCGCGATCGATCCGCCTCGGGAGATGCTGCGCCCCTCGCTCTGGTTCCTGGAGGTGGGCCAGAGGGTCCTCTACGGGGCCGTCTTTCAGGCGGGGGGCTTGGGGTTGGTCTTCTACGAGCGCCTCACCGAGGCCGTCTACCGCCAGACGATCGAAACCCTGGAGGGCGAGGTGTTGGTGGCCGCGGAAGGCCCCATCGAGCGGCTCGATCCGGCCCTCGGCCACGGACGGATTCGCTTTGAGCGGGTCTACTGTCCCTAAAGCTCCGCCCGTTCGGCGATCTTCCGCTTGAGAGCTTGGATTAGCTTGCCCAGGGGACAACCCCAGCTCTCTCTTCGCGGCCACCGCCCTGGTATGGCTGCGATCTCCCGGCACAGATGCCTGAGGTTCTTGACGACCTGAGAGGCTCTGAGTAAACTCCTAATTCAGGTATTTCACATAGATTAGGACGGCAGTAGAACCAGTGAATGAGATGGAAACACTTAGGGAATTCTGCAATGAATCCATCCTACCGCTCACATCGGATCTGGGTATAAGCGCACGCTTGACCACATATCCTGCAGGTGCTCTCGTGTTCGGCCAAGGTGAGCCCGCTGATACGCTCTATATCATCTGTAGAGGGTTGGTCAAGCTCGCCTACATCTTGGAGGACGGCCGTTCCTCTACACTCAGCATTTTAAAACCTGGAGACCTTTTAGGGAAGGGCCTGTTTCTTCCCGACCTGAGGTTCCGTCGGGCTTATGCGGAAACCCTCGAGCCTACGGATTTGCTCCCTCTTGACCTCTCAGACTTTTTCAAGCTCCTCTCAAACTCCGAAGATCTGCTCCGGCAGGTCCTGCGATCCCTCGCCTATGAGGCTTTAGCGCTTCAAGCTCGCTTGCTGGCTTCCACCTATGGAAGCGTTCGCGAACAATTGGCTACCCTCTTGTGGCTTCTCCAAGAGCGCTACGGCGTGAGGTCCTCCCAAGGGGTAACCCTCACACTGCGGCTCACCTGCCGGACCTTAGCGGAGATGCTCGGCTCGAGCCGTCAGAGCGTAAACCGAGCCCTTCAAATCCTTCGCAAGATGAACCTGATTCAAGGCCGTTATGGCAAGATCGTCATTACAGATGTGCCGGGGTTGTTTCAACTAGCCCGACCGTTCCTATTTGGCAGGGAGGGTATCGTCCCGTTGACGGATTCCCCGTACCAACCTCGATAGTGCACCTTTGCACACACCCGACCCGGTCCCCGGTACGAAGGCGGAGTAGAAGTGCCACATCTGTCACATACATGACTTAAAATGTCGTCTGAGTGATAGACGGCCTCTTGTTTTCAAGGTTAAAGTTATGTGCCGACTTTGAAAAGGAGGGTTCGTACATGAGTGAAAAAGACTTGCAAGAGAGGATCAAGCTGGTACGAGATCTGATTGCAATCCCTTTAGATACCTATTGGAAGATCCTAGCTGGCTTAGAAGAGGGGCTCATCGAAGTAGATGCCCCTCAAAACATTACTCGCCTGAAGGCATTAGCCCAGGATCATGACCGGAAGCTCAATGAGCTTAGATTGGCAGTTATTGAGGACCTCCTCATTAAGAAAGAAGATGTCGGAGCAAGTCTTTTAGCATTCTTTCAGGGCGTTCAAGATCTCTCAAGAGAGTTTGTTCTCTCATCCGCTCAGTTAGGGATGAGGTTCCAAGGCAGGACTGTCGAGGAAGAAATCCAGAGGATGATAGACCATTACCGCCAGCAACCTTTAGAAGAACTCATTACAGAGTTGAAAGAGATCCAGGAGGAATTACGGATGGAGTTCCCTGAAGAGGTTGAAAACACCTCTGAGGAAGAACTGCTCCGATTTGCCCAACAACTAAAAGCACAATTGCCTAATGAATTAGAGAAATACTTGGATCCCCTTAGGAACAGCTAGGAGGTGGACATGATCCTCACTCGAAGAGAACTTCTTCGATATGGAAGTGCCGGAGTCCTAACTCTTACACTAACAACCCTCATTCCATCATCCTTACAGTGGAATACTCAAGCTCAAGGCACGAACGGAACTGGTGGATGGAGACAAAGGTTCTGCCTCCGAACAGCCTTCCGCCTTTGTGCAAGACATCCTCATCCTGTCACTTTCATGGCTTGTGTATCGATTATTTATTTCACTTGCTGCAGGGCGTTAAGATGCTAGATCGGGATGTATTGTGTATTCCCCCTTTTCTCTTGTGGGCTTTTAAGTGAATCAGCCTAAAGCTCCGCCCGCTCCGCGATCTTCCGCTTGAGCGTCTCGATCAGCTCGTCCAGGGGCCGCGGGCCCAGATCCTCCTCGGTGCGCAGGCGGACGGCCACCGTGCCCTCTTTCGCCTCGCGGTCGCCCACCACCAGCATGTACGGGACCTTCTTGAGCTGCGCGTCCCGGATGCGGGCGCTCAGCGTCTTGTGGGGCGAGTAGCTCAGCTCCGCCCGCACCCCCGCCTCCCGCAGCCTGTTCAGGACGTTCAGCCCGTACTCGACGTGCCGGTCGGCGATCGGGAGCACCACCGCCTGGACGGGCGCCAGCCACAGCGGGAACGCCCCGGCGTAGTGCTCAATGAGAATCCCCAAGAAGCGCTCCAACGAGCCGAAGATCGCCCGGTGGATGATGTACGGGCGGTGCTCCCGCCCGTCTTCTGCAATATACGTGCAGTCGAAGCGCTCCGGGAGCACGAAGTCGAACTGGACCGTCGTGAGCTGCCAGAGCCGCCCGATCGCGTCCCGGGCGTGGACGTCGATCTTGGGGCCGTAGAACTGGGCCTCGCCCTCCATGCGCTTGTAGGGCAGCTCCTTCTCGTTGAGCACGCCCTCGAGGGCCGCCTCGGCCCGCGCCCAGTCCTCGTCCGTCCCCGCGTACTTGCTCAAGTTCTGGGGATCCCGCACGGACAGATAGATCTCGTAGTCGCGGAACCCCAGCGCCCCCAGCAAGTAGAAGGCCAACTCGACGACCTCGGCGACGACGTCCTCGGCCTGGTCGGGCGTGCAGAAGATGTGCGCGTCGTCCTGGGTGATCATCCGCACCCGCAGCAGCCCGTGGAGCACGCCGCTCCGCTCGTTGCGGTAGACGGTGCCGTACTCGGCCAGCTTGAGGGGCAGCTCCCGATAGGAGCGCGTCCTCGACTTGTAGATCATGATGTGGAACGGGCAGTTCATGGGCTTGACGAAGTACTCCTGCCCCTCGACGTCCACCTTAAACATGTTCTCACGGTAGTAGGCGAGGTGCCCGCTCGTCTCCCAGAGCTGGGCCTTCCCCAGGTGGGGAGTGACGACGAACTGGTAGCCGCGCTTGAGGTGCTCCTCCATCTCGAACCGCTCCAGCTCGCGGCGGACGACCACGCCCTTGGGCAGCCAGAGGACCAGCCCCGGCCCGACGGCGTCCTCCATGGCGAAGAGCTCCAGCTCGCGGCCCAGGCGGCGGTGGTCCCGCTTGGCCGCCTCCTCCCGCTGCTTTAAGAACCGCTCCAGGTCGTCCTTGCGGTAGAAGGCCGTCCCGTAGATGCGTTGCAGCATCGGGCGCCGTTCATCGCCGCGCCAGTACGCGCCCGCGACGTCCAGGAGCTTAAAATGCTTGACGAGCCCGGTGCTCGGGGCGTGCGGCCCCCTACACAAGTCGACGAACTCCCCGTCCTTGTAGAACGAGACCGTCTCGCCCTCCGTCAGCTCATCCAGAATCTCGAGCTTGTAGGGCTCGTCGGCCTCCTCGAGCATCTTCCGAGCCTCCTCCCGCGACACCTCGAAGCGCTCGAAGGGGTAGTTCGCCTCGACGATCTTCTTCATCTCCCGCTCGATCTTCTGGAGGTCTTCGGGGGTGAAGGGCCGGGGGACGTCGAAGTCGTAGTAGAAGCCGTCCTCGATGGGCGGGCCGATGGCCAGCTTCGCCTTGGGGAAGAGGCGCTTGACCGCCTGAGCTAAAACGTGGGCCAGGCTGTGGCGGTAGAGCCACTCCGCGCCGGGCGACTCCGGGGTGAGCAGCTCCAGCTCCAGCGAGTCGTCCTCGGGCAGCCTGTAGTACAGATCGACGTACTGCTCCGGGGCCCGGCCTTGGCCCGTTGAGCTTGAGCGCACGCGGGCGCCGATGATCCGCTTGGCGAGCCGGGGGTCCAGCCCCAGCTCCTTGAGCACGTCGCCGAGGCGGGCGCCGGGCTTGTGGACCTCGAGCCTGCGACCGTCAGGCAGCTTGAAGATCGCCATTCCATCCCCCTGGGTGAGCCCCGGCGAACCGGGGCCGGCTTCGACGAAAGAGCCGCCCTCGCCGGGGAGATCGGCTCGAATGCCGTATCGTACAGCGCCGTGGTCGGGGGCTCAAGCCGAGACCCACGCCTCGACGGCCTCCAGGCAGGCGCGGGCCGTCCTGAGCGCCCGCTCCGCGTGCTCCCGCCGCGGCAGCCCCTCGGGCAGCGTCCCCGGCAGGGCGTCGGGATAACGGGTCGGGATGTAGAACGAGTCCAGCTCGAGGATCGCGTCCCGCTGAGGCTGAAGGGCTTCTTGAAGCGCTTGGGGGAGCTCCTCCCAGAGGTCGGCCAGCGCGTGCGTCCGGGGGATCAGCGCCCCGGCCCGGGCCAGCGCGGCCTTCAGGGCCTTCTCGGCGCACTGCTGCGCGTGGAAGCACGCCTGGTTGAAGAGCCCCGCGTCGAGGGCCAACTCGGCCATCTTCAAGTCCTCCCGGGCGAAGGCCAGCCGGCGGCGGGCGTCCTCCCGAGGGCGCAACGGCCACTCCCTCCCTTTCCCGAAGATCTCGTGGCGCACGAACGGACGGTCCTTCAGCGCCCGCAGCTCCTCGACGGCGTACACGAGCAGGTGGAGCCCGACGCGCGGGCGCAGCGCCCGCGTCAGCCGAGCCGCCCGCTCGAGGAACGGGGCGTCCGCGCGCCGCACCACCACGACCACGTCGAGGTCGCTCCAGGCGTGCACCGCCCCCGACGCGACCGAGCCGAAGACCCACGCCCTCAGCACGTTGGGGTCGGCGGCCAAGCGCTCCCGGAGGCGCTCCAGCTCCTCGAGAAGCCGCCGCCGACGCCCCTCCACGCCGTCGCCGTCCACGTCCGTGGGCTTCAGCGCCATCGCCTCACAAGATGTAACGGCTCAGGTCCAGATCCTCCGCGATGGGGGCGAGCTTCTCCCGGACGTACTCGGGCGTGATCACGACGCGCCGGGGCTCGGGGAGGTCGGCGGCCTCGAACGCCAGGTCCTCCATGAGCTTCTCCATCACGGTGTGGAGCCGCCGGGCGCCGATGTCCTCGGTGGAGGCGTTCAGCTCGTAGGCGATCCGCGCGATCTCGTCGATCGCCTCGGGCGTGAACTCCAGCTGAAGGTTCTCCGTGGCCAGGAGGGCTTGATACTGCTTGACGAGCGCGTCCTCGGGCTCCGTCAGGATGCGCTTGAAATCCTGCTGCGTCAGGGGCTGGAGCTCCACGCGGATGGGCAGGCGGCCCTGCAGCTCCGGGATGAGGTCGCTGGGCTTGGCCAGGGTGAACGCCCCGGCCGCGATGAACAGCACGTTGTCCGTGCGGACGTGGCCGTAGCGGGTGCGCACCGTGGTCCCCTCGAGCAGGGGCAAAAGGTCCCGCTGGACGCCCTGGCGGCTCACCCCGGGGCCGTGGTGCTCCTCGCGGCCGCCCAGGGCCAGCTTGTCGATCTCGTCGATGAAGACGATCCCCAGCTCCTCGGCGCGGCGGAGCGCCCGCCGCTGGATCTCCTCGTGGTTGAGCAGCTTGTCGGCCTCCTGCTGGAAGAGCAGCTCGCGGGCCTCCTTGACCTTGAGGCGCTTGGTCACCCAGCGCTTCGGCATGAAGTCCCCGATGACGCTGAGATCAATCCCGATCTGCTCGAGCCCCTCGCCCGCGAAGACGTTGATCTGGGGGAAGGGCGACTGCGGGAGCTTGAGCTCGACGTAGCTCTCCTCCAGCTCGCCCTTGCGCAGCTTCTGGCGCAGCTTCTCGCGGGTGCTCTCGAACGAGGCGAGGCGCTCCTCGTCCACCGCGCTCGGGCGGGGGAGGAGCGCGTCCAACAGCCTCTCTTCAACTTGGCGCTGGGCCTCCTTCTCGACCCGCTTGAGCTCCTCTTGGCGCACGAGGTTGACGCTCGCCTCGACGAGGTCGCGGATCATCGAGTCGACGTCCCGCCCGACGTAGCCCACCTCAGTGAACTTCGTCGCCTCGACCTTCACGAAGGGCGCCCGGACGATCTGCGCGAGGCGGCGGGAGATCTCCGTCTTGCCGACGCCCGTCGGCCCGATCATCAGGATGTTCTTCGGCTGGATCTCCCGGCGCAGCGGGCCCGGGACCCGCTGGCGACGGATGCGGTTGCGCAGCGCGATGGCCACGGCCCGCTTCGCCTCGCGCTGCCCCACGATGTACTTGTCGAGCTCCGCGACGATCTCCTTGGGCGTGAGGGTATCGAGCCGCTCGAGCCGCTCCTCCTCGCTCCCGCCCTCAGCGGCCCGCTCGGCCCGCCGGATCTCCACGATCTCGCGGACGCCCCCCGCTCCTGCTCCCGCTCCTTCGCCCGTGCCCATCGTCGCGATCACCACTCCAGCTCCTCGATGACCAGCTCCGCGTTCGTGTAGACGTCGATGTCGGCGGCGATCCGGAGCGCCTTCTCGGCGATCTCCCGCACGGAGAGCTTCGTCTCGGCGCGCAGGGCGCGGGCGGCGGCCAGCGCATAAGGCCCGCCGCTCCCGAGCCCCAGGATCCCGTCGTCGGGCTCGACGACGTCGCCGGAGCCCGAGATCAATAATAGCGCCTCGCGCCCGGCCACGGCCATGAGCGCCTCCAGGCGGCGCAGCGCCCGATCCGTCCGCCAGTCCTTGGTGAGCTCCACCGCGGCCCGCTTCAGGTTGCCGCCGAAGCTCTGCAGCTTGGCCTCGAAGCGCTCGAAGAGCGTGAGCGCGTCGGCGGTCGCGCCCGCGAACCCCGCCAGCACCCGCCCGTTGTAGAGCCGACGCACCTTGCGCGCCCTTCGCTTGAGGACGGTGTTCTGCAGGGTCGTCTGGCCGTCGGCGGCGATGACGGCCCGGCGCTCCTCCGGCGACCACAGGGCCAGGATGGTCGTGCCCGTCAAGCGATCAGCGCGAGCGCGCCCCATGGGCCGCTTCCTCCTCGTCCTCCTCCGACGCCGACGGTGACGACGATGACGACGGTGACTCGGCCACCCCCGCCGGGCGCTCCCGCCGCGAGCGCAAGCGCGAGTCGATCAGCCCTTCATAAATGCCCACCAGGCGCTCGACCGAGCGCCGGATGCTGTTCCGCTCCGAGAGCTCGCGGGCCGCTTGGCTGAGCCGGGTGTACAGCGTCTCGTCCCGGAGCAGCCGCTCGACGGCCTCGGCGAACTCCTCCTCATCCTCGCGGGTCAGGAGCCCCGTGACGCCGTCCTGGACGGCCTCCAGCGCCCCCATCGCGCCGACGGCCACCACGGGGAGCCCCGCCGCCTGCGCCTCCGTGAAGACGATGCCCTGCGTCTCCGTCTTCGAGCCGTAGACGAAGAGATCGCTCGTCTTGTAGTAGTCCACCAGCGCCTCCCAAGGGCGATAGCCCGTGAAGATCGCCTTGCGCCCGTCCAGCAATCTGAGTTCGCGGGCGAGGCGCTCCAGCTCCGCGCGGTGCGGCCCGTCGCCCACGATCACCAGCCGCACCCCCCTCACCCCCCGGTCGAGCAGGCGGCGGAACGCCCGCAGCACGAACTCGACGTTCTTCTCCTTGGAGAGCCGTCCGGCGCAGAGCAGCACCCGCTCCGTGGTGGGGAGGCCCAGCTCCTCGCGCACGTTTCGCTCAGGCGGCCGGCGGAAGACCTCGACGTCCATGCCGAAGGGGAGCACGTGAACGGGCACCTCGACGCCGTAGGAGAGCAGCTCCTCGCGCATGGGCCGCGACGGGACCGTCACCGCGTCGCAGCGGTTGCAGAACGCCCGGCTCAGCCGCTTGACGGCCTCGGGCGACGGCCGCAGCCACCGCGGCAGGTAGTGCAGATACTCCGTGAACAGCGTGTGGTACGTGTGAAGATGGGGCACGGCGTGCCTTCGCGAAACCCAAATCGCCAACAGCCCCATCGTGAACGGCGTGTGGCTGTGGACGATGTCGAGCTTGTCGAAGATTTTTCGGGCCTCCCTGTGGAACGGGAAGGTCATCCGGCTCTCCTTGTGGAAGAACGCCGGGACCGCGGGGTAGCGGAACACGCGCTCGCCCTCCCGATACGCCCGGCGGCGGTCGTAGGCGGGCGCGAACACGTACACCTCGTGGCCGAGGCGCTCCAGCAGGCGCTCCACGAGGGGCAGCAGCGTGGCCACCCCGTTGATCTGCGGCCTGTACGTGTCCGTGAAGAACCCGATCGTCAGTTTTCGCCTCATGCGCTCATCACATTACGCCCGTTCCAGCTCGCAGTAGTAGCAGACGTCGCCCTCCTCCTCGTGGTGGACGCCACAGGTCGTGCACCGCTTCCCGCCGCGGCGGGCCCGCTCGCGATCCCGCCGCACCGAGGCCTGAATCCACGCCTCGAAGATCCCCTTGAGCTTGGGGTCGTCCAGCTCGTCCACCAGGCGGCGGATCCGCTCGCGCTCCACGAGGTCCAGATCCGGACTCGGGCTTGACGATTCTCCCCGGGAGCCCGTCTCCCACGCCCACGCCCGCCTTGGCCCTTGCGGACCGCCTTCCCCCCGCAGGCGCAGCGAGAAGGCGGAGCCCACGCGGAACCGCAAGTCGCGGAGGCGGGGCTCGCCGAGCAGGGCGTTGAGCTTGCTCAAATAGGCGTCCTTGAGCAGGCTCAGCTGCTGGGCGACGGCGTGGTTGGCGGCCTCCACGTAGAGCACCCCCTGGCGGACGCGCAGCGGCCGGGTGAGGCGGCTTATTTGGGAGCCGGCCACCTGGGGCCAGAGGAGCAGCGGCTCCTGCTCGTGGAACGACTCCGCCAGCCCGAGGCGCTCAAAGAGCGTCCGAATGTCCCTCAGGGTGATGGCGCCCTCCGGTGCCCGTGCCATGCTCGAGGGCATTGTACTGGCCTTTCCCCTCTAGGGGCAATGTCGCTCACCCTCATCGCACTACTACAACAACAAGCCTTTATAAATGTTTGAGGACTGTAGTTGTAGTAGGGGCGGCCCCGGCCTGTGGAAAACCCCACTTTTCCCGCAAGGGGATTGAAACTAGCCTGTGGAAAACCTTGTGGAAAAAGCTGTGGAAAACCGGCCCCCGGTTGTGGAAAACCCCTGTGGAAAACTTTGCGGCGCAATTTTCCACAGGGGTTTTCCACAGGTGGCCCCCAGGTTTTCCACAGGAATCCACAGGGTTTTCCACAGGGTTTTCCACAAGAGAAAGATGATATTGAGTTTTGATTTCTATCTTTGGTGTGGGAGGGGAAGCAAACGAACACGGGGAAGGAACGGTGAGCCTCATGGGCTCTCGGAGGCTTTGACGAAGCCAGGGGGCCAGTTGTAGTCCTCGGGGCAGAGGTCGCCCTTCTCGTTGTTCCGGATGATGTTGTCTGCTCCCTCCAACTCAGGATCTTCCCCTCCTACAAGTCCGAAAACCTCTTTTTGGGAACACTCCCCCCTGTAGATGCTTAAGGCGACCCCCCATAGCTGGTTGTGCTCGATGGAGTTGGTGTAGAGGGCAACCCTCCCTCCCGTCCCGTAGATCCGCACCCCTGTTCCGTTGTTTTGAATCTCGTTGTTGATCAGCTCCATCCCTCTTGTCCCCTTGGGGCTGCTGATGGCCACCCCGATCACGCGGTTCTTGGAAACTTGGGAGTCCACCAATCGTGTCAGGATGTCTTTATGGCCTAGGCCGAGAGACTCGGTAAATCCAAAGCGTAGGCCGTAGTCATTGGCCCGGAACAGGCTTCGACGGATCTCCGCGTAGACCCCTCCTTTGAGGAAGTCGGCGAAGAGGCCGTTCAGGTTCCCGAGGAACTCCGACCCCTCGATTTGAAGGGTCAGGTTCGCCTCCTCCACCACCAGCAGATACACCCCGGCTCCCCTATTCCCTATGAAGCGCGTGTTGGAGACGAGGAAAGACCAAGGGGATCGGGAACTCGGCCCCAGGGTGATGCCGTGGATGTTGCCGGAGAAGGTGCTGTCCCGAACCTCCACGGTGCTGGCGGCCGAACAAGAGGGCCCCCAATGCAGCCCACTCCCGCTGGCTGCCAAGCGGACCCGATTCAGGACGAGTTCGACCCGGCCTGAGGAATAGCAGCCGAGCCCCGATGAGGGGGAGGAAGCCTCCACCTCATTGAGGATCAGCGTTACAGCTCCCTCTCCCGCGAGGACGATCCCGGCGGGGCAGAAGCCCCGCTTAGGGTCCTCACAGGCCTCCGGGAGGACGGCGACGGTGAGCCCATCCAAGACGACGGTGATCTCGTCCTCCGTCTGGAGGGTGATGGCCGCCCCCCAACCCTTTTTCACCCTTTGGACGATCACCTTGCCCTTTTGAGAGGCGACGAGCTGGAGGCTCTTGTCGATGGTAATGAGCTCTTGATAGGTGCCGGGGTAGATCCAGAGGAGGT
>WFPR01000198.1 GCA_015487455.1 Candidatus Bipolaricaulota bacterium | reverse complement strand
GCCCGATGGCCTCGATCTTGCCCGTAAAACCCTCGACGCTCACGGCATCGCCGATGGTGAAGGGGCGGTCCAGAAAGAGGGTGACGGCCCCGAAGATGTTCTCCAGCGTCGGGCGGGCGGCCAGCGCCACGGCCAGCCCCGCGATCCCCAAGCCCGCCAAAAGCCCCGCGATCTCGATCCCCAAGTTCTCCAACGTCAACAGAGCGATGACGATGACGGCAAACGTTCGCAGCGTGAGGCGGGCTACGTGCAGCAAGGTGTCGTCTAGCTTCGATTCCGTCTGCTCCACCCGGACCTTAAAGAACGCAACCCCGGTGTCAATAAACCGCAGGGTGAAGTAGAGCACCGTAATCGCGACGAGCCCCACGAGCACGCCGTCGATGAGCTTCCGCACTTCTTCGGAGATGGTCCGGGGCTCGAAAATCTGCACCGCGGCCCAGAAGACGAGGGTGAACAGCAGGAGCTTCAAGGGGGTGCGGGCCAGCTTCACCAAGGACTCATAGAACTCGGGATGCTTCTCCCGCAGCCCGCTGAGCCAGCGGGACTCCAGCAGCCGCAGGATCACGAAGTACCCCACGAAGGCTGCAAAGGCCACGCCCAGGAGATACGCATAACTTTTCAGGGGGTATCCCAAGAACCTCCAATCCCAAAGCATTGCCGATGCGCCTCCCTTCCCCGCTTTCGTTTCGTTACACCCCGCTCGCCCTGTCGTCGGTCAGTGCTGCCGCGGGCGGGTGAGCCACCCGACGGCGACCACGAAGGCCATCGTCAAGAACAGCACGAGCCAGATGAAGACGGCCAGCGCCCAGGGCGACAGCGGCTCCTGCGCCTTTTCCGCCAGTCCCTGTCCCGCCTGGAGCCGCATCGGCACGCTCGTCACGAGCTTCGCCAGCACCAGCGTGAGCATGGCGCCCCCATTCTAGAGGAAACCCTGCGCCCGCATCCACTCGTCGGAGTAGACCTTGCCCAGGTAGTTCCGCCCGGAGTCGGGCAGGATCACGACCAGCGTCCCGGCGCCCAGCTTCTCCGCGTAGCGGAGCGCCCCGACGACCGCCGCGCCCGACGAGACGCCCGCGAAGAGCCCCTCCTGGCGGAGCAGCTCGCGGGTCATCAAGAACGCCTCCTTGTCGCTCACCCGGATCATCTCGTCGACGACGCTGAAATCGAGCGTCTCCGGGATGAGGTCCTCGCCGATGCCCTCGATGAGATAGGGGTGCACGTCGTGCGGCAGATTGTAGAAGGCCGTGTAGAGCATCGAGCCCTCGGGGTCGACGCCTACAACTTTAACGTCGGGCTTCCTCTCCTTCAGGAACCGCCCGGTCCCCGTGATCGTGCCGCCGGTCCCGACCCCGCAGACGAGCGCGTCGATCTCGCCCTGGGTTTGTTCCCAGATCTCAGGCCCCGTTGTTAGATAGTGCGCCTCGGGGTTCGCGGGGTTCGAGTACTGATCCGGCAGGAAGGCCCCGCGCTCCTCCGCGATCTTCCGCGCCACGGAGTAGTAGCTGCGCGGGTCTTCCGGGGGGACGGCCGTCGGGCAGATCACGACCTCGGCGCCATACGCCTTCAAGAGCTCGACCTTCTCGCGGCTCATCTTGTCGGGCATCGTGACGACGAGCTGGTAGCCCTTGAGCAGGCAGGCCAGGGCCAGCCCGATCCCCGTGTTCCCAGACGTCGGCTCGACGATGGTCATGCCCGGCTTGAGCCTCCCCTCGCGCTCGGCCCGCTCGATCATCGCCAGCCCGATTCTGTCTTTGACGGAGCCGCCGGGGTTGAACCACTCGAGCTTGGCCAGGATGCGCACCCCGGTGGGGTTGATTCGAGGGGACAGCTCGACCATGGGCGTCCGCCCGATCAGCTCCAGCACGCTCCTTACGACGCGCATGGCGTTCAGGGTTAAAGCCTAAGCCGCGGCCAGCGCCCGCTCCAGGTCCTCGATCAGGTCGTCGGGGTGCTCGATCCCGACGGACAGCCGAACCAACGAGTCGCGGATCCCGCGGCGCTCCCGCTCCTCCTTGGGGATCGAGGCGTGGGTCATGGTCGCGGGGTGGTTCGCCAGCGACTCCACGCCCCCCAGGCTCTCGGCCAGCGTGAACACCTTCAGCGTTTTAAAAAACGCGCGGACGTCCCCGCCCAGCTCGAACGAGACCATCCCGCCGAAGTCGCGCATCTGCCGCCGGGCGACCTCATGGCCCGGATGGCCCTCAAGCCCCGGGTAGTAGACCCGCTCGACCTTGGGGTGCGCCGCCAGAAATTGAGCAATTTTGAGGGCGTTCTCGCAGTGGGCTTTCATCCTCACCGCCAGCGTCTTGATCCCCCTGTGAACCAGAAAGCAGTCGAAGGGCGAGGGGACGGCGCCGACGCTCTTCTGCACGAACTTCAGGCGCTCGTAGAGCTCGGGATCGTTCGTCATAACGGCCCCGCCAATAAGATCGCTGTGGCCGCCCAGGTACTTCGTGGAGCTGTGGAGCACCAGGTCGGCCCCCAGCGCCAGCGGGTTCTGCAAGTACGGCGAGGCGAAGGTGTTGTCCACGGCCAGGAGCGCGTCGCCCTTGCGCTCGGCGATCGCTTGGATGTCAATAATTTTGAGCAAAGGGTTCGTCGGCGTCTCGAGCCAGATCAGCCTCGTGTTCTCCCTGAGTCGAACGTTGGCGGGGTCGCTCAGGTCGGCGTAGTCGAAGGCCAGCCCGTACTTGCGATAGATTTGCTCGAACAGGCGGTACGTGCCCCCATAGAGATCGTCGCCGGCCAGGACGTGGTCGCCGGGCTCGAGCAGCGTCAGGATGGCGGCCGTGGCCGCGACCCCCGAGGCGAAGGCCGCGGCGTATTTCGCGCCCTCCAGCTCGGCCAGGGCGCGCTCGAGGCGCTGGCGGGTGGGGTTGTCGGCGCGGCTGTAGTCGAAGCCCTTGTGGACGCCGGGCGCCTCCTGCTGAAACGTCGAGACGGCGTAGATCGGCGGGACGACCGCGCCCGTGAGGGGGTCGGGCTCGCTGCCCGCGTGGATCGCCCGCGTCTCGAAGCGCCCGCCCATCGACTTTTACTTCTTTTGCGCTTTCTGCCCCTGCTCTCGCTCTCGCTGCTGCTTTTGCTGCTGCTCGAAGAACTTCGCGTACTTGCGCTGGAAGGTCTCGACGCGCCCGGCGGTGTCGACCAGCTTCTCCTCGCCGGTGAAGATGGGATGGCACTTCGAGCAGACGTTGACGTGGATGACGGGGCCCTCGAGCGTGGAGAGCGTCTCCAGCTCGTTCCCGCAGCTGCACTTGATGACCACCACGTGCGTCTCGGGGTGGATGCCGGCCTTCATCGTCGGTCACCTCGGGGAGCAGGCCGAGCGCCCACGCTCGGCTCAGCTCGGCTTAACGCTTGCTGTACTGCTCGGCGCGCCGGGCCTTGTGGAGGCCGTACTTCTTGCGCTCGACCATCCGCGGGTCGCGGGTGAGCAGCCCTTCGTCCTTCAAGGGCTTGCGGTAGTCGGGGTTGACGCCCAGCAGCGCGCGGGCGATCCCCAAGCGCAGCGCCTCGAGCTGGCCCGTCGGCCCGCCGCCCCGGATGTTGGCCTTGACGTCGAACTTCCCCAGCGTGCCCGTCACCTCGAAGGGCCGCAGCGCGTGCTTCATGAGCAGATCCTTGCTCATGAAGTCGTGGTGGAAGTACTCCTCGGCGGGCTTCCCGTTCACGATGATCTTGCCCTCGCCGGGCTTCAAATACACGCGGGCCACGGACTCCTTGCGGCGGCCGACCGCGTGGATGTAGCCGCCCGGCACCGTCTTGGGCAGCCGCGGCTTCTGCTCGGCCGTCGTCTGGGTTTGCGCTTGGGTCTGCGTTTGGGTCGTCTCGGCCATGGCTAGGCTCACTCTTCGCCTCGCTTCCCTTCCGCGCCGGTCGCTTTCAGGCGTGGAGGAGACTATACCCCATCGGCGCGGCCGTTTCAAGCGCGCTCGGCGCTTTCTGGCCCCGGCTCCGGCTCCAGACCCAAATAGGCTCGCTGCGCCGGGGTGAGCGCGTCCAGCTCGATCCCGCGGGCCTCGAGGGCCATCCGCGCGACTCGGCGGTCGATCGCCTCGGGCACGGGGTGGACGCCCGGCCCCAGCCCCCGATGGTGCTTGGCCAGGTGCTCGAGCGAGAGCGCCTGGAGCGCGAACGAGAGATCCATAATTTCGATGGGGTGGCCGTCCCCGGCGGCCAGGTTGACCAGGCGCCCCTGGGCCAACAGATAAAGCGTCCGCCCGTCGGCCAGCTCGAACGCCTCCACATTCGGCTTGACCTCCTCGTGCCGGACGCTGAGCGCGAGGAGGTCGGGCTTCGAGATCTCGACGTCGAAGTGGCCCGCGTTCGCGAGTATGGCGCCGTCCTTCATGCGCTCGAGGTGTTCCCTGCGGATGACGTCGCGGCAGCCGGTGGCCGTCACGAAGATGTCGCCCTCCTCGGCCGCCTTGAGCATGGGCATCACCCGGAAGCCGTCCATGACCGCCTCGATCGCCCGGACGGGGTCGACCTCCGTGACGATCACGTTCGCCCCCAACCCTCGAGCCCTGAGGGCGATCCCCCGGCCGCACCAGCCGTAGCCCGCGACCACCACGGTGCGCCCGGCGATCGAGACGTTGGTGGCCCGCAGGATCCCGTCCCACGTCGACTGCCCCGTCCCGTAGCGGTTGTCGAACAGATGCTTCATCTTGGCGTCGTTGACGGCGATCATGGGGAACTTGAGCTGCCCTTGGCGCGCCAGCGCCTTAAGGCGCCGCACCCCCGTGGTCGTCTCCTCCGTCCCCCCCAGGACGCCCTCGGCCAGGGGGGCGAGCTTCCCGTGGAGCAGCCCGACCAGATCGCCGCCGTCGTCCAGGATGAGATGGGGCCGGGTCTCCAGCACCCTTGTGAGGTGGGCCTCGTACTCCTCGGGCGTGGCCTCCCGCCAGGCGAAGACGCGGACGTCGCCGGGGGCCGCGAGGGCGGCGGCCACGTCGTCCTGGGTGGAGAGGGGGTTGCAGCCCGTCACGGCGACCTCGGCGCCGCCCGCGCGCAGCACCCGCGCCAGGTACGCCGTCTTCGCCTCCAGGTGGATGCTCAACCCCAGCCGCAGGCCCGCGAAGGGCCGCTCGCGCTCGAAGCGCGCCTTGATCGCGTTCAGCAGCTTCATGTGCTGGGCGACCCAGCGGATCTTCCGCTCGCCCTGGGGCGCCAAGCCCAAGTCCCGCACCTCCGACGTCAACGTCGACATCGCTCGCCTCCCCTCCTCGTCGCGTGGCGCATGGCGTACAATGCGCGCCGCGATTATACGCCATCGACGTCCGGGGCGATCTCGCCCAACCCGACGCCGACCATG
>WFPR01000197.1 GCA_015487455.1 Candidatus Bipolaricaulota bacterium | reverse complement strand
GGCTCTGGGTGTCTTGTTTTCTGACCCCAGGCCCCGACTCGCCCTCGACGCAGCCGCCCGAGCTTCAAGACGAGCTGAAACGGTGGGTCGCCCCCGACCCTCTACGCTTCGACGTGGAGGGCTTCCGCACCGACGACAAGGCGCGGCTCAAGCGGGAGATCTTCCAGCTGACGGCCCAGCGCTTCCTCATCGTGAAGCGCCTGATGGCCGAAGAGCCCTGGGACCTCCTCGCGTTCGTGGACATCGGCCCCGACCGCCTGCACCACGGCTTCTGGAAGCACTGGGACCCCGCCCACCCCCGCCACGACCCGAAAAGCCCCTTCAAGGGCGTGATCCCCGAGTACTATCGCTTTCTGGACGAGCAGCTCAGGGGGCTGCTCGAGGCCGTGCCGGACGACGCGGCCGTGCTGATCGTCTCCGATCACGGGGCGCAGCGGCTGGAGGGCGGCTTCTGCCTTAACGAGTGGCTCCGCCTGCGGGGCTTCTTGTGCTTAAAGCCCGAAGCGGAGCGCGCGATCGGGCGGAGCGAGCGGCCTATCCCTCTTACGCCCGAGCTCGTGGACTGGGCGTGCACGGTCGCGTGGGGCGAGGGCGGCTACTACGGGCGGATCTTCCTGAACGTCCGGGGACGGGAGCCCCGGGGCGTCGTCGCTCAAAGCGACTACGAGCGCGTCCGCGACGAGCTGATCGAGCGTTTGGAGCGGGAGGGGCCGACAGGAACCCGCGTCCACCGCCCCGAGGCGCTGTACCCGCGGGTCGAGGGGATCGCGCCGGATCTCATCGCGCTCTTCGGGGGCTTGCGGTGGCGCGCGGTGGGGTCCCTCGGCCACCCCGCCTTGCTCGTGCAAGAGAACGACACCGGTCCCGACGACGCGAACCACTCGATGCGCGGGATCGTCGTGGCCTGGAACGTCCCGGGGCTTCAAGGCGAGCTGAGGGGCGCCAAGCTGCTGGACGTCTTCCCCACCCTGCTCGAGCTGTTCGGGCTCCCCTCGCCTAACGCCCCAAAGCTTCAGGGGAGGCCGCTGGTCGAGCGCGCAGGCCGGGCGTGAGCCTTCAGCCAGCGGGCGATCTCCTCAACCCCCATGGTCTTGTCCTCGATCCGCAGCATGAGCTTGACGATCTCGTCCGTAGGGGCTTTCAGATGATAGTCATTCTCCCCCAAGAAGCGCTTCATCGCCTCCCAAGCGGTGCGCTTGTTCCCGTCCACGAAGGGGTGGTTCAACACCAAGGAGTGGCCGAGCGCCGCAGCCTTGTGAACTTGTGAAAAAGGCCGCTCGGGGGCGTTCGACGGCGGAGCGCAGCAGTCCCCAATCCCGCACGCCTCCAGCTCCTCCGAAGCGCGCCAAGATGCGCTCGTGGATGAGCAGGACCTCGTCGACGCTGAGATAGCGCACAAACCTGATTTCCTTCAGATCAGAATCAGAGGCGCGCCAGCTTCTCCAGGGCTTCACGGTCTTCGTCGAGATCGGCGTCGACCCGGCGGAGAAACTCCAGTCGCTCGCGGTCCTTAGCCCATTTCTCCAGCAGGAGATCGACGGCCTGGCGCAGGAGCTCCGCCTGCGGGATCTTCGTCTCCTCCGAGAGCTTCTTGAGCGCCTCGATCTGACGCTCCTCCAGCTTCACGGTGTACGGCTTGAGCATGGGGATCACCTCGCTGGCGTAGGAGTGTAGCCCGAGCCTGGAAGCTTGCCAAGACAAGACAAGCAAAGGCAAGTCAAGCCAAGCTTTACACAGCACGTCAACGGCTGAGCCGCCGCTTCATCGCGTCGATGAGCGCGACGGGCGTGGGGTCGACGCCGTTCAAGATGGCCAGATAGAAGCTGGCCCAGTCCCCCAGCTGGACCAGCGTGAGCAGCCGGGCCAAGCGCCCCTCCCCTTGACCTTGAACCTCGAAGACGGGGAGGCCGCGCTCCTCGAGCAGCTCGCGGGTGATGTGGAAGCGCTTCTGCACCCGAGGGTGCTCGTCGGGGTCACGCAGCAGCACGTAGACGAAGCGCCCCTTGAGCGCCGAGGGCCACTCCCAGCCGACGATCTCGTTGTGGTGCAGCTCTGGAAGGGCATCCCAGTGGGCGGGCTGCTTCGCGTTCTCGTTGATCTGGGTCTTCCAGCGGCGGGCGACCGCCTCCGTGAGCGCGCCCCCATAGATCGCCGGGATGCGCTCAAAGAGCGCGCGGGCCAGCCGTTTGGCGGGGTTCTCCGCCTCGGGTTTGCCGTCGTAGAGCGCGGCCCGCTCTTGCGTTTGCTCGAGCGCCTCTTGCCACTCGCGCTCAGCCGCCTTGCGCGCCTCGTCGTCCAGGGCGAGGAGGAGCGTCCGCAGCAGCGGGACGAACAAAAACGCGAGGGCCGTCCGGGGCGGCATCTCACCGGGGACTTCGATCAGCGGGGTGTTGTGCTCCTGGGCCAGCGCCTTGAGCCGCCCGCCCGAGGTGACCGCGACGAGCGAGCAGCCCCGGCTCAGCGCTTCTCGGGCGCAGCTTAGCGTCTCCTCGGTGTTCCCGCTGTAGCTGACGGCGAAGACGAGCCATCCCCCGTCGACGAAGGGCGGCAGCTCGTAGTCCCGCACGACTTGAATGGGCTTGTTCAGCTTGGGCTGCAGATACGAGCGCAGGAGGTCCCCGCCGATGGCCGAGCCGCCCATCCCGCAGACGGCGACCCCGTCGAACTCGAGCGGCTCGATGCTCGCTTGGGCCGTCAGGTCCCACGCCCGCCGGAGCTGCTCCGGGAACGCCCGCAGCAGCCTGCGCATATCGGCGCGGTCGACCTCGGCGATGCGCTGCGGGTCGTCCAACAGGCTCATAGCCGAAGGGCCTCCTTGGCCATTTGGGTGCCCTCCACGAGGTTTTGTAGCTTCTTAAACGCCACGTCCCACGTCCGAGTGCGCAGGCCGCAGTCGGGCGCGGGGCAGACGAGCGCGGGGTCGCCCAGCACCTCCACGGCGTACAAAATCCGATCCCGAATCAACTCGGGCGGCTCGACCCAGTCGACGTGGATGTCCAAAACGCCTACCCCGATGTTGAAGCGCCGCTTCAGCTTTCGAAACGCGTAGAGGGTCTCGTAGCCGGGCCTTCGCTCCCGAGACACACCCGGCTCCCGCGAGTCGTAGTTCGCGAACCCGATGGAGAAGCCCCAGCAGTTCTCTAGCTCGTCGATGTGGGGAAAGAGCAGCGAGTAGTCGCTGAAGCAGATGTGCACCGTGAATCGGCAGTTCAAGCCGCGGACGGCCTCGTTGAACGCCTCCACGAACAGCGGGACCTCATCGGGCTTGGTGGTGACGGCGGGCTCGTCAATTTGAATCCACTCAGCGCCCGCTTGGATGAGCGCCTCCAAGTTGGGCCGGATCACGTGCCGGGCGACGTCCAGCAAAAACCGTCGGCGCGCTTCCTTGCGCGCCTTTCGCGCCTGGGCGCTCCCCAGCGCCAGCCCCTTGCTGTAGTGCTCGTCGAACGACCAGTCCACCAGCGTGTACGGCCCCGTGATCGGCACCTTTAACGGCTTCCGGGCGTGGCCCTTCACGATCAGGAACTCCTCCACGTGGTAGGGCTCCTTGAGCCGCGGGGGCGCCACACAGGCGGCCTTTTGATAATATTTGTTGTCGAACGAACGGACGTGGCCCCGGAACTCGAAGCCGGTGCAGTGCGTGATCGGATAGTGGTACATCTCGCTGCGCTGCTGCTCGCCGTCGTAGACGACGTCCAAGCCCGCCGTCTCCAGCAGCCGCACCCCGTAGAGCGACGACCACTTCCTCACTTCCCGCTTGTCTTCAGAGGTTAGCTCGGGCTTCCGAAGCAGATCGAGCAGGGGCCTGCAGTCGATGCCCAAGCGCTCGCCCCAGACCTTCGCGTCCTCTAAGTCCCGTTCCGTGATGGGCCGCCCCGCGACCGCCTTGACCCGCCACTCCGGCTTGGCGAGGCTCCCGATCTCGTAGGTCGTCAGCGGACCCAGCGATCGCACGCTCATGCTCATGCGGATCGCCTCCCCTGTAGCTCCGCCCGCAGGCGCTGGAGGGCTTCCCCCAGCGCTTGAGCTTTCTTATGGGCGATCGCCTCGGGGACGAGCTCCAGATCCGCGTTAGGGACGAGCGCCAGGCCGTCGGGCTCGAGCGCCTCAAGCGCCCGCTTGGCGAAGCTCAGAATTTGCTCAGGCGTCTCCGCCCAGGATTCCCTCGAGTCGACGCAGCCCAGGAGCAGCGTCCTGCCCCTTAAAGGGGACAAAGCCTCGAGGTCCGTGGCGACGAAGTCGGCCCCGACGGCGTCGATATCTAAATCGAGCTTGAGCAGCTCGTTGAGGAGGGGCACGGCGTCCCCGAAGTACAAATGGAGCGCGAGCTTCAGCCCTTGGGACTTGCGCCGGGCGAGCGCGAGCGCGCTCAGAGCGCCCTTGAGGACGTCGAGGCCGTCCTCAGGGCGATGGAAGGCGAGCCACGGCTCCTGCAGCTGGACCCACTGAACGCCCCTTTTGACTAGGGCGGGCAGCAGTGGCCCTAACACTTCCTCGGCGTACGCCCGGGCGAGGGCTTCTCTCGAGCTATAGTGCTCGTCCCTCGACGCGTAGGCGAAGAAGCCGGGCGAGGGCAGCGTCGCGACCCAGGGCTCGCCCTCGGCCCGTTGGGTTTGCACGTAGCGCTCCAGCCAGTCGTCGAGCTTGCCCTCGTCGAGCTGAAGGGGCCCCGTGATGTGGGGCTGGCGGTAGAAGGTGTTGTTGTCGAAGTAGCGGACGAGCGCGCCGGGCTCCCAGCCCGCCACGATCTCGCTCAGGGGCCGGAATACATCTTGCCAGTTGAGGAGCCCGTCGCTCAAGGGGCGTAAGCCCGCCCCGCGCTGCAGCTCGATGAGCCGCGCGTAGTCGCGCTCGTACTGCTCTTTTAGTTCTGAATCGAGGATGCGCCCCCGGTCGTGGTCGCGGGTCGCTCGAACGAGCGCCTCCGAGCGCGGGTAGATCCCGTGCAGATACGCGAAGAGTTCCATCTTAGAGGCGAACGGCGATCCCCTCCCTCCTTAAGCGTTGCGGCCGGCGGGTGCACCTCAAATAGCGACAGTACAGCTCGCGCAGCGCCAGCGCCATGTCCCTCGACACCTCAAAGTTGTGCTTCATCACGTGCTCGACGTTGATCCCCAGCGGCACGCTCAGCTTCTCGTCGCGGGCGAAGGCCAGGATCTCGCCCAGCACGCGCTCCGC
>WFPR01000196.1 GCA_015487455.1 Candidatus Bipolaricaulota bacterium | reverse complement strand
GGGCTGCCAAGCCCACCTCCTCTTGGGGGAAGACCGCCCCAAACGTGAACGCGGCTCCCTCCCCCTCGGCAACCTCCTCCCGGCCGAGCCTCGCCCAAACCTCCCCCTCCTGCCAGCCGTCGGGGAACTCGACCTCCGCCAGGTACAGGGAAGCATCCGGCCCCGCGGGCACCTCCACCAGCGTCACCTCATTCTCCGAGCCCCAGGCCGACTGACCCCTCAAGCTCGCCCCCATCACGGCGAGCCCTTCTACGCGCTGGCCCTGTACGGGCTCCTCGGTCTGGGCCTTGCAGCCGTCGGCCCGTTGAGGAATGGGGCTCTTGCCCAGCTCCTGGAGCGCTTGGGTCAGCTCCTGGGCCTCCGGGTCGGCCTGCAGGGCTTCTGCCGCCTCCCTCTGGGCCTGCCCCGGGGGCAGGGCCTCCTTGCACTGGGGGGCGTCCACTTGGGCTTGGCCTTGGGCTCGTTGTTGGGGAGGGGGCAGGAAGAGCCCGGAAGGCACGAGGCTGCACCCGGCCAGGATCAAGAGGAAGGCTGCCAGACTGAGGGAGGAAAGTCCGACCCACGCCTGACGAGGGGAGACTCGCATGGAAAACCCTCCTTTGCCCCTTTTTCCACACAAGTCCAGCTGGTTTGACGTAAAAGGACTTTAGCAGGGGGGGATCGCCGTCAATCCCCCGGGAGGGATTTGAAAGGAAGGGGGCAGGCTTTACGCTGAAAGCCTGCCCCCTTCCCCGTCGGTTGCCCCGGATGCGCTTCGTTTTAGCTGGTAACTTGCACGGCCTCGTCCTGTCTGGCCAGCTCCTCGAGGAGCTGGCGGAACGGCTCCTCGAACGCGTCGTTGGGGAAGTAGCGCATCTGCGCGAGCTTCTCCCAGCCGGGCAGCTTTAAAATTTCGCTGTACGGCACCTTGCCCAGGAGCCGCTTGCACGTCTCGTAGAACGTCACGATCGCCTTCATCATGTAGTACGCCTTCTTGGGCGGGCAGTAGGCCTCGATCTCGTGGAAGGCGCTCTGCCTCAGGAAGTCGTCGCGCACGGAGCGGGCGACGTCCAGCAGCAGCTTGTCGGGGTCGCTCAGCGACTCCTTCCCGACCAGCTGGACGATCTTGCTCAGCTCGTCCTCCTTCTGGAGGATCTCCATGAGCTGCCTGCGCAGCTCCCAGTAGTCGGGCGCGACCTCGCGGGCGAACCAGTCGTGGAGCGCGTCGACGTAGAGCGAGTAGCTGGTCAGCCAGTTGATCGCGGGGAAGTGGCGGCTGTACGCCAGCTTGGCGTCCAACGCCCAGAAGGCGCCCGCGATCCTCAAGGAGTTCTGCGTCACGGGCTCGGAGAAGTCGCCCCCCGGCGGCGAGACGGCCCCGATGACCGTGACCGAGCCGCTCCTCTCGTCTTCCGACTCGGAGCCCTCGAAGGGCCGCTTGCCCTCGGGGACGCCCCTCCCCAAGCAGACCACGCGGCCGCTGCGCTCGTAGAACTCCGCAATTCTACTGGCGAGATACGGCGGGTAGCCCTCCTCGCCGGGCATCTCCTCCAGGCGCCCCGAGATCTCGCGGAGCGCCTCGGCCCAGCGCGACGTCGAGTCGGCCATCAGCGCCACGTCGTAGCCCATGTCCCTGTAGTATTCAGCCAGCGTGATCCCCGTGTAAATCGAAGTCTCGCGGGCGGCCACGGGCATGTTGCTCGTGTTGGCGATGAGGATCGTTCGATTCATCAAGGGCGCGCCCGTCCGCGGGTCCTCGAGGTGCGGGAACTCCGTGAGCACTTCCGTCATCTCGTTGCCGCGCTCGCCGCAGCCGATGTAGATCACGATGTCGGCGTCGGACCACTTGGCCAGCGATTGCTGGGTCACGGTGTTGTGGAGCACCATCGGCCCGAGCCCCCCGACGAAGGTGTGCGCGCCGGGCACGGTGAGGTCGTAGACAGCGTGCGGGCCGGGGAGGCGCCTCACCTCGACG
Organism: Candidatus Bipolaricaulota bacterium; assembly: GCA_015487455.1. Taxonomy (GTDB): domain Bacteria; phylum Bipolaricaulota; class Bipolaricaulia; order RBG-16-55-9; family RBG-16-55-9; genus S012-72. Next base: position 4,536 of record WFPR01000196.1, on the reverse strand, counting down.
ACCTCGTCGAAGAAGACGTGCTCGGTCAGTTGGGCCAGCCGCCGCCAGCGGGGGTCCTTCAGCACGCGGGCCAGGCGCCGCAGCATCTCGACGCTGAGCCGCTCCCCGTTGAGGTAGTTGTGCACCTCGACTCCGGCCCGCTTCAGCGCGGCGTAGGGCCGCCCGAAGCGCTCGTAGAGCGCGGCCACGGCCTCCGCGGGGAGGGGCACCACGTCCACTGAGGGGACCCCGGGGCGCCCTCCCCCCTTGTCGAGCGCGTCGGCCAGGGCCTCGAGCTTGGGCAGGCGGAGCCCGGCGGCCCGGCAGCGAGAGAGGAACCGCCCGATCGCGTCCCGCCCCGAGATGAGCACCCGATGGTACCCGCGGCCGCGGACGCGCTTCTCCGCGAGCCGGGCCACCACGCCCAGGCGCAGGAGGAGGTAGCTCAGCCCGACGGCCATCTCCTCGCTGGCCGTGGCGATCTCCAGCTCGCCCTTGCGCGGGTGGACCGAGCTGTAGCCGTCGCAGGCGAAGTACGCGCCCACGAAGCGGGCCACGCTCCCCTCGTCAGCTTGGAAAATGGCCTCCGGCACGCGGCAGGTGCGGGCCTTGGCCCGGCGGGGCACCCCCAGGAACTCCAGGAAGCGCACCAGAAGCTGGCTGTGGATGTGGACGCACCCGACGGTGCGGGCGCGGCCCTCGCGGGCCTCCAGCCCGAAGAGCCGTTTCGCCAGCGCGCGGAAGCGCGCCCGCATCCGAGGGTCGTCGTTGTAGAAGGCGACGGTGCGGGGCTTGAGGGAGCCGTCGCCGAGCACCAGCCCCAGGAACTCCGCCAGCTCCGGGGTCATCCGCTCGGGGAGGCGCACGGGGTGGGCGCGGCGCTCCGTCTTCAGCGCCCGAATCGGGGGCAGCGCCCGCCCCCGCCCCACGTGCTCGTAGAGCCGTCGGACGAAGCCCAGGGTGGGGAGGGTCCGCCCCTTCTCGTAGTTCTCCAACGTCTTGGGGGAGACGCCCAGCTCCGCGGCCAGGGCCGTCCGGCCCCTCCGACCCCGACGGCGGGCCTCCTGACGGAGGAGGGCTTGGACCGCCTTAAGCGCCGCGGGGTCGGCCACCCGCGCCGTCTGCAGCTCGGGCCGGGCGAGGAACGCCGTCCGAAGCGACGCGGGGGGCGGCGGGCTCCCCGCGCCCGCGGGCACGGGGAGCGCCCGCGGGGCCACGATGAAGTCGCCGGGCCGCAGCCTTCGCGCCTCGACCTCCCGAAGCTCGAGGTCCTCCCCCAGGGTGAGGAGCTTGTGGACGGGGGTCACCCGCGCGGCGCGCCCCGACCGCGTGCGGACCTCCACCAGCTCGTCCGCCCAGCTCTGGTAGACGGCGGTGGCGGGCTGGACCGTGACCCGCCCCTCGACGGGGTCGAAGGCGAAGACCGGGATCGGGTCATCGAGGAGGGTGTAGCGCTCGTGGGCCCGTTCCACGACCCGCCCCTTCCCGTGGTGGGCCTCGAAGAGCTCTCGAATGCGCACGAGCCGCCCGTCCCCCAGGAGCACGGGGCAGGCCCCCCAGACGCACTTCCCCGAGCCGAAGGGTCCCGGGATGATCGCGTTCCCGCCCTTGGGGACGGGGAAGAAGACGTCCAGGATGCGGGTCCCCGTGATCATCGGGACGTTGGTAGGGACCTTGCGCCGGGCGGGCCGCGGCTGGCGGATCGGCCACGTCTGCATCATGGTGAGTTCCGTCCCGTCCTCGAGGCGCGCGACGACGTCCGTGACGGTGAACTCGCCCTCTTGAATCTCCGCCACCCGCCCCGAGACCCCCGGCGGCACCATGATGTAGTGCTTGACGGTGGGCGTCTCCTGGACCCAGCCGAGGAAGTCGCCCTCCTCCACGGGGTCGCCCGGCTTCACCAAGGGGTGGAAGCCCCACTTCTTGTCGCGGGGGAGCGGGTCGCCCGTCGCCCCTCGCCGGATGAAGTTCCCCGTCTGCTCCCTGATCGCCTCCAGGGGGCGCTGGATCCCGTCGTAGACGCTGCCCAGCAGCCCCGGCCCCAGCTCGACGAGGAAGGGCTTCCCCTCGGAACGGACGGGCTCGCCCACGGTCAGCCCGTCCGTCTCCTCGTAGACTTGGATGGCGACCTCGTCGCCCCGCACCTCGATCACCTCGCCGATGAGGCCCAGCTCGCCCACGTACACCATGTCGCGGATCTTGATCCCCGCCATCCCCTTGGCCCGGACGACGGGGCCCGAGATCCGCGTGATCACGCCCTCGATCAGCCCTCGCTCTCGCTCCATGCCTCGCTCTCCCCCTCCACGTGGATCTTCTGGCCCAGGTAGCGCAGGGTCAGCTCGTCGATGTACGAGTGCTTCCGCTCGCGCTCGACCTCCTCCGCCGGGAAGGAGGCGACCATCGGCCAACCCCGATCCTCAAACGCCCGCTCGAACGGCTCCATGTAGCGCTCGTCGACCAACACCAGGGCGACGTCGGGCATCCCCTTGATCCGCCGGATGACCTCCTCGAGGTCCGTCCCCTCCGTGAGCTCGATCACGGGGATGCCCGCCAGCCGGAACCCGTCGGCCAGGTCGCTCGGCGCCACCACCAAGGGCTTCATGGTCCTCTTTGATTTTACGCCGTGGTCGTCGGGGACGCGACGGCGTGCTCGCGCGCCGGCATCACGCCCGGCACCCAGATGAGCTGCGCCTCGACCGCCGCCCGGGGGGCGCCCCGCTCCAGCCCGGAGGCGATCACCCGGAGGTTCGTCACCTCGACGTTCACCCGCCAGATGAACGCCGCCACGGGCTGGATGTCGAAGAACCTTCCAGGGTCGAAGCGGCAGTTCTCGCTATAGAGCCACGCCTCCAGGCGCTCCTGCAGCTCGCCGGCCGAGAGCGTCTCGTCGAGCTCGCCCAGGACGCGGGCGTACGGCGTCTCCTGCAGCTTGCGCAACAGCGACTCCTTGTCCGGGCTGGCCAGGAGGTCCCGCACCTGGGGCTCCTTGAGGCGCTCGCCGCCGGGCAGGATGTAGCGGTACTTCTCGTCGGACTCCACCCCGGCCTCGACCACCCGCATCGCGTAGACGAGGTTCAGCACGTCGACCTCGGTCCCGATCAGGCGGCGCACGATCCGGGCGCTCTCGCTGGCCCTCTCTTGAAGCGTCTTTCGCGCGCTCCCGAAGTAGAACGCGTCCAGGGCGCTCTCCAGCACGGTGAGCTTGCGGCTGGCCTCGTACTCGGGGAGCGCCTGGGCCAGGGGCTTGTAGAAGCGGTTGCCCACGGCCATCAGATAATCGACGACGGCGGCGACCCCCTCGCGCTTGAGCAGCTCCTGGTAGAACGCCGTGGGGTAGAGGATCGTGGGGAAGAGGCTGCGGGCCGTCTCCTCGGGGTCCGCCCCGACGTGGAAGCCCCTTAAAATCGTCTTGAGGTTGAACACCTCGAAGCGCTCGAGCAGCAGGCGGATGAGCGCCTTCGCCTCGTCGAACGCGATGTCGTAGAGGTGGCGGAAGACGCGCTGGGTGTGCTGCACCAGCGCGTCTTCGACGAGCGCGTAGCCCGAGAACTGCACCGAGCTGCGCTCGATTTCCGGGCCGTAGTCCGTCTCGGCCAGCGCCTGGATGAACTCGTCGAGGGTGCGCAGCCCCAACAGCTGCTGGAACTGCTCCGGCCGGAGCAGCTTCGCCTTCAGGTGCCGCACCCGGGCGTTTAAATACTCGTAGCTCATGACGATGACGCCGTGGGAGCCGTCGGGGAGGCGAAGAGCGCCTGCCCCAGCTCGGCGCGGTGCCGCTCCCGGAGCCTCTGGATGCGCGTCTCGAGGCGGTCGTCCACGAGGAGGTCCCCGCGCTCGTTGGTCGCGACGAAGCCCCCGAGCGTCTTGAGGCGCCCGCCCAGTTTATGGGGCGTGCCCTGGAGCAGCTCGGCGACGAGCGCCTCGTCGCGGGGATCGATCTGGAGCACGAGCGGTCCTTGGATCTCGCGCTCGGCCTCCTCCAAGCAGCGCTTGAGGAACGCTTTGTACGACTCGGGCCGCTCCCGCAGCTTCCGGGCCTCCTCGACGAGCGCCCGGAAGAGCCGCTCCCCGGCCTCGCCCTTGGCCTTGAGCACGACCTCGCGGGCGCGGGCCCGCGCCCGGCTTAAAATTAAGCGCTTCTCGGTCTCGGCCTCGGCCTGGGCGCGCTTGAGCGCCGCCTCGCGCCAGCGCGCCAGCTCCTCCTCCGCCCGCTGCAGGAGCCGCTGGGCTTCCTCCTCGGCCCGCCGGAGGACGGCCTGGACGCGCGCCTCGCCCTCCTTCCGGATCTTCTCCAAAAGCTCCATGTCGTGGGTCGTTCACGCTCAGCTCAGATCAAAAAGATCGCGACCAGACCGAAGATCACGACCGTCTCGGGAATGGCGATGAAGATCAGGCCAAAGGCCAGGTTGGCTCGGTCCTCGGCGACGGCCCCGACGGCCGCGGCCCCGATGCGCGACTGGGCGATGCCCGTCCCGATCGCGCCGCCCAGGAACGCGAGCCCGGCCCCCAGACCTCGGAGCCCCTCAGCCCATCCCCCCTGTCTCTTATACACATCTC